>JANPKC010000220.1:0-17831 GCA_031425855.1 Actinomycetes bacterium
ACGCTCGTCGCGGTCGTCGTCTACTTCCGCGAGGACATCGTGCGCCTCGCCGCCGCCTGGTTCGGCACGCTCGGCCGGCGCCGGATCGAGACGGCGGACGAGAAGATCGCCTGGTACGTCGCCGCCGCGACGATCCCGGCGGCGATCGTGGGGGCGCTCGGCGAGAATCTGATCGCCGAGAACCTCGGGGAGCCGTGGCAGATCGCGATCCTGCTGGCGCTCTTCGGTGCGCTGCTGTACGCGGCGGACCGGCGCCCAGAGTCGAAGGACATGAGTCAGATCGGGCTGAAGGCGGCGGTGGGGGTGGGGCTCGCGCAGACGCTCTCGCTGATGCCGGGCGTGTCCCGCTCGGGGATCACGATCACGGCGGGCCGCTTCCTCGGGCTCGACCGCGACTCGGCTGCTCGGTTCTCGTTCCTGCTGCTCGTGCCGATCACGTTCGGGGCCGTGCTCTACAAGGGAGTGGGGGACGTCCTGCTGGCCGATCTACCGGCCGGCATGACGGGCCCGTTCGTCGTCGGCTCCCTTGCGTCGTTCGCAAGTGCTGTGGCGGCCATCTCGGCGCTGCTCGGCTATGTGCGGCGTCACGACTACTCGCTCTTCGTCGTCTACCGCGTCCTCGTCGCGGCGATCGTCCTGCTACTGATCCTCACGGGCGCCCGCTCGGCCGGCTTCTGAGCACGCGCCCGATCCCGCTGCTCGTCGCCGGGGCCGCATGCATAGCGTTCTCGGGGATCCTCGTCCGCCTCGCCGACGTGACGCCGTCGACCGCGGCCTTCTACCGGTGCGCCTACGCCGTGCCGCCGCTGCTCGCGATCGCGCTCTGGGAGCGTAGGCGGTACGGGCCGCGCGGGATGCGCGCACGGGCCCTCGCGTGGATCGCGGGAGCGTTCTTCGCCGCCGACCTGATCCTGTGGCACCACTCGATCGAGGGCGTCGGCGCGGGCCTGGCGACGGTGCTCGGCAACGTGCAGGTGGTACTGGTGCCGATCGCGGCCTGGCTGTTCCTCTCCGAGCGCCCGGGCGCAAGGATCGTCGCCGCGGTTCCCGTCGTCCTGATCGGCGTCGTGCTCATCTCGGGTGTGGTCGGGGAGGGCGCGTACGGCGACGACCCGGCGCTCGGCGTCCTCTTCGGGCTGCTGACGGCGGTCGCCTACGCGGGCTTCCTGCTGACGCTCCGCGCCGGCTCGTCCGACCTGCGCCGGTCCGGCGGCGCGCTCTTCCACGCGACGCTCGCCTCGGCGCTCTTCGTGCTGCCGGCGGGCTGGCTCCTGAGCGAGCTCGAGCTGCGCACGTCGTGGGAGGCGTTCGCGTGGCTCGTGACGCTCGCACTGACCTCGCAGGTGCTCGGCTGGCTCCTGATCGCCGCGGCGCTGCCGCTGGTACCGGCGGCGATCAGCTCGGTGGTGCTGACGTTCCAGCCCGTGAGCGCCGTGCTGCTCGCGATGGTGCTCGTCGACGAGGACCCGTCCGCGGTGCAGCTCGCAGGAGTCGCCGTCGTCGTCTGCGGGATCGTCCTCGCGACGGGGAGAGGCCGTTCTGAGCCAACTTGACATAACACCGGTTCTCGTGCGTCGGCTTGCGAGGCAGCCGGAAGCGCCGATACTGGGTCAGTGACTCCTGCGGACGTCTCAGCGGCGCTCGAGAAGATCGAGGGCGAGGCCTCGGTGTCGCGCGTCCTGCACGTGGCGTGCGGCGAGCTCGTGACGCTGTTCGACGCGACCTTCGCGTCGGTGTCGCGCGTGATCGGCGACCTGCTCGTCGAGCTGAGCGGCTACCGGCGCAGCGGCGAGGTGCATCCGCTCGAGCTGTTTCTCGTCACCGACTACCCGTTGACGCAGGAAGTGATCCTGAACGGCGAGCCGCGCGTCGTCCGGCGCGCCGACGCCGGAGCCGACCCGGCCGAGGCGGCTCTGCTCGAGCGCCTCGGCTTCGACTCGCTGCTGATGCTGCCGCTGCGCTCGCACGGCCAGAGCTGGGGCCTCGTCGAGATCTACGGAGACGACCGCAGGTTCTCCGCCGACGAGATCGCGAGCGCGCAGGAGATCGTCGCGCGCGTCGGCGAGCTCGTTGCGGTGCTCGAGCACCGGATCTGACGAGGCGCTGTGGTTTGGCGGCCCGAAGCTCACGGGTAAAGCACGCTTGCCTCCATGACGACGGTCGACATCGAACACCTGCTCGGAAACGACGAGCTCCTGCAGCTGCTGGACGCCGCCGAGCAGGCCGGGTCGCTGAAGGCAATCGAGCTGGCAGAGGTCGTCGAGACGCACGAGCTCGACGCGCTCGAGCAGGACGCGCTCTACCGTGAGCTCGACCGCCGCGGGATCGAGATCGTCGACCAGCCCAAGGACGAGGAGCCGGCGCCGGCGCCCGTCGCAGCGACGCCGCAGGAGACGACGACGGACGCGCTGCAGCTCTTCCTGCGCGAGGCCGGGCGGCACGCGCTCCTGACCGCGCCGCAGGAGGTCGAGCTGGCGAAGAAGATCGAGAAGGGCGACATGCGCGCCAAGCAGCTGATGATCCAGTCCAACCTGCGGCTGGTCGTCTCGATCGCGAAGAACTATCGCAACCAGGGCCTCCCGTTCCTCGACCTGATCCAGGAGGGGACGCTCGGCCTGATCCGCGCCGTCGAGAAGTTCGACTGGCGCCGCGGCTTCAAGTTCTCGACCTACGCGACCTGGTGGATCCGCCAGGCGGTCGCGCGAGCGCTCGCGGACAAGGCGCGCACGATCAGGATGCCCGTGCACATCGTCGAGCGGCTCCAGAAGATGAACCGCGCCGAGCGAACGCTCTGGACGCAGCTCGGCCGCGAGCCGACGCTCGAGGAGATCGCCGAGGAAGCCTCCCTCCCACTTCAGCAGGCGATCGAGGTCCGCGCTGCCGCGCGCGCCTCGACGAGCCTCGACCAGCCCGTCGGCGAGGCCGAGGACGCCGTGTTCGGCGACTTCGTCGCCGGCGAGGGCCTGCTCCCCGAGGAGCAGGTCGAGCTCTCCCTGCGCAGCCAGGCGCTCAAGGAGGCCCTGGAGGCGCTGTCGGAGCGCGAGCGACAGGTGGTGATGCTCCGCTACGGGCTCACCGACGCCGAGCCGAAGACGCTCGAGGAGATCGGCCGGCGGCTCGGGCTGACGCGTGAGCGCGTCCGCCAGATCGAGCTCGACTCGCTCAAGCGGCTCGCCTCGTTGCGCGAGCTCGAGTCGGTCGGCGCCGCTCTGTAGTTTCCGTCGCATGATCGGAATCTGCAGAGGCAGATTCCGATCGCGCAAATCCCTGAAGGGGACGCTTCGCGTCCCGGCGACTCAGGAGCGAAGGTAGAACTCGAGCCCGGGCGCGACCATCCGCAGCTCGCGGAGGGCGCGTGACTCGAGCTGGCGGACGCGCTCGCGGGTGATGCCGAGGCCGGCGCCCACCTCCTCGAGGGTCTGCGGGATCTGGCCGTCGAGGCCGAAGCGCTGGGCGAGCACGTGGCGCATGCGCGGGTTGAGCCGGTCGAGCGCCGCGGCGAGCTCCGTCGAGCGCAGCCGGTCGGCCGTCTCGACGTCGGGGCCGGCGGTCTTCGTGTCCTCGACCATGTCGCCGTAGAGGCTCTCCCCGTCGCCGACGGGTGTCTCGAGGCTGACGGGATCCTGGATCAGCTCCAGCAGCTCCTGCACGCGCTCCGGCGTGAAGCCCGCCTCGGCGGCGATCTCGTCGGTGGTCGGGTCACGGTTCAGCTTCTGCGCGAGGACGCGGCGGCCGCGCATGACGCGACGCACCTGCTCGGCGACGTGCACGGGCAGCCTGATCGTCCGGCCCTGCTCGGCGAGCGCGCGGGTGACCGCCTGGCGGATCCACCACGTCGCGTAGGTCGAGAGCTTGAAGCCCATCGTGTAGTCGAACTTCTCGACGGCGCGGATCAGGCCGAGGTTGCCCTCCTGGATCAGGTCGAGCAGCGGCACGCCGGCTTTCGTGTAGTTCCGGGTGATCGACATCACGAGGCGCAGGTTCGACTCGATCAGCTTCCGCTTCGCCGCCTCGTCGCCCTCGTCCTTGCGGCGCGCGAGCTCGCGCTCCTCGGCGGCTGTCAGCAGCCGGCCGTCGCCGATCTGGCGTACATAGAGCTTGAGCGGATCCTGGGTCGCCTCGGCGACCGCCGCGACGACCTCCTCCACCTCGTCCTCGGCATCGGCGTCGTCGGCCTCGGCGTCGGGCTCTGCGTCGTCCTCGAGCGGCTCGAGCACGGGCAGCAGCTCCAGATGCGGCTCGGCAGGCTCCGGGGCGTGGAAGACGGGCTCGGCGGCGTTGGGCTCCATCTGGACTTCCGTATCGGCTTCCGGAGCGCAAGGCTTGAGGAATCCGTTGAAACCTGTCGAAAAGCACCTACAGTGGAAGCACTTACTTCCTCCGAACACGCGGCGACTACTCTTCTCAAGTTGGAAACCCTCCAGCCGATCACCTAACTAGGATTTGTCCAATCCATGTGCGGAATTGCCGGATATAGCCTGAGCCCCGATTCGAGCGTCAAACGGACGCTCGCAGCCCAGGCGCTGCTGGCGGGAATCGCGGAGCGCGGCGCCGACGCGGTCGGGTACGCGCACCGGGGCTCGAGCAGCTCCGTCACGGTTCACAAGCGCCGCTCCGGGGCGAGCGAGCTCCTCGACGAGGTCCACGTGCCCGCAGCGGCGACGCAGGCGCTCGTCCACGTCCGCGACTACACCAAGGGCCATCCCACGATCGAGGCGAACAACCACCCGATCCGCCACGGCGCGGTCGTCGGGATCCACAACGGGATCATCGTCAACGACGAGGAGATCTTCGCGCGCTACGCCTTCGAGCGCGCCCATCCCGAGATGACCGTCGACTCGGAGGCGATCTTCGCGCTCGCCGAGCACGCCCAGGGCAGCCACGAGGCGCTCGAGGAGCTGCACGGGGCGATGGCGACCGCCTGGCTCGACGAACGCGTCTCCTCCACCCTCTTTCTCGCCCGCGCCGTCGGACGGCCGCTCTGGATCGGCACCGCCGGCCGTGAGCTCTTCTTCGCCTCGACCCGGAACGCACTCGAGGTGCTCGAGTCGACGCTGCGGCTGACGCTGCGCAAGCGCGAGGTCGAGGAGGGGACGTTGCTGCGGGTCGAAGACGGCCGCATCGACGCGACGCACCGCTTCCGCCCCGACCGCTCGTACGTCGAGGAGACGATCCTGCCGTCCGTGCGCGCACCGCACGAAGGCGCGTCGTGCCTCAAGCGCCTCGCGGCGATCGCCCTCGCGGCCGCGTAGCTAGCCGCCGACCGAGCCGTCGGGCGCGACCTCGACGCCCTCGTCCCGCAGCCGCTCGCGCACGAGGAACTGGAACGCTGCCCAGGCCGGCTGGACGTCGATCATCCGGTAGACCTGCCACTCGGTCAGGAGCGCCCCGTCGGCGCGGCGCGCCGCGGCCCAGTCGGCCATCTTCGGCAGCCGGCCGAGCGTGCGGGCGAGCGCCGCGCCCTGCTCGACGGCTCGTTCGAGGCGCTCCTCCCCCACCGGCACGTCGAAGCCCGCCTCGCGCAGCGCCTGCGCCAGCGAGCCGAAGGTGTGCCAGAGCAGCGACTTCGACGGGACGGCGCCCTTGCGGGCGTCGATGTCGCGGGCCGTCGGCGTTCGGCCGAGCTCTTCCCCCAGCGCGCGTAGCCGTCCCAGCAGCTCCTCGCGCGTGGCGAAGCGCCGGGGCACCAGCCCCGCCTGCCGCTTGGCCGCGTTCCAGCTGCCGAAGTGCTCGATCACCGTCTGCGGATGCACGGTCGTCTGCGTGTCGGCGGCGAACTCGCGCATGGTCGGCGAGCGCCCGAGCCTCTCGGCGCTGTCCGTCAGCTGCGCCAGGATCTCCTCGTCGGTGTATCGCTTCCGGATGCCCGCCTGGAACGCCGCCAGGGCCTCCGGATCGATTCCTGCCACCGCTGGGTGGCGGCGGGATCGTCCCATGCAAGTAGTGTAGAGCATCTTCTGCGCTTTGCAAGAAGGCCAGAGCAGCCATGGTCGCGGACGCCATGTCCCAGGGACTGTCCCTGAACGCTCCCGAACCCGAGTGCGCCGCGAGGAGCTAGATCGCGAGCAGCTTCGGACGCGCAGGGGCGTCCTCGGCCAGCGTCTCGAGCGGCAGGATCCGCTCCAGCGCACCGACGCAGCGCGGGCAGAACTGGGTGCCGGCAGCGCTCCGAAGCTCCGAGAGCGCCTCCTCGAGCGGCCGGGCGGCACGGTAGATCCGCGTCGTCAGCATCGAGTCGAGCGCGTCGGCCACGTGGATGATCCGGGCGCCGAGCGGGATCTCCTCGTGCCTGAGGCGATCCGGGTAGCCGGTGCCGTCGAAGCGCTCGTGGTGGTGCCTGATCGCGGGGACCGCGTCGCCGAGGAAGCCGAGCCGGTCGATGATGCGGGCGCCCTCGTCGGCGTGCCGCTGCATCAGCGCCCACTCCTCCTCCGTCAGGCTGGCGGGCTTCAGCAGGATCGAGTCGGGGATGGCGAGCTTGCCGATGTCGTGGAAGAGCGCGGCGTGGCCGAGCAGGTCGAGCTCGACCTGCGAGAGCCCGAGCTCACGCCCGATCGCGAGCGCGAGCTGCTGCACGCGGCGCGAGTGGCCGGCCGTGTAGGCATCGCGCGCGTCGACCGTGGCCGAGAGGCTCTCCATCGCGGCCGTCGAGCGCTCCTTCAGCAGACGGTTCGCCTGCTCGAGTGAGACGTTCTGGGTGTGGATCGTCTCGGCCGCCTGGCGCAGCTTCTGCGCGCTCCGGCGGGTGTGCGACAGGTAGGCCTCCTGCGTCTTGCGCATCAGCAGCAGCGGCACGGCGAAGACGGCGAGGGCGTACAGGCCGGCAGCGTGGTAGCCGATCGCGATCACGCCGCCGATGAAGCCGTAGACGATGTAGTGCGGGGCCAGCCAGAGGAAGCGCTCGTGCCAGACCCGCCACCACCGCTCTCGGCCCTCGAAGGCGAGCGCGAGCGAGACGAAACCGGTGTTGACGGCAAAGTACGTCGCGCCGGCCGCGATGCCCGCACCGACCGTGATCAGCTCGCCGACACCGCCGTCGAAACCGAGCGTGAAGACGGCCGAAGCCGCGATCGACGCGATCGCCAGTGTGCCGACGTTGAAGAGCACATGATGGATCGCGGGCCGCAGGGCGCTCCACTGCACGACCGCGGTCGTCAGCGCCAGGACGAGGGCCGCACGCGGACCGAAGAGCGCCGCCCCGGCGAGCATTCCGACCGCGCTGACCGAGATCGAGCCGTCGTCGAGCTCGAGCGCGAGCGCCTCGCCGATGCCGACGAGGGCGACGACCGCGAGCAGGCCGATCAGGTCCGTCGACCCGCCGAAGACTGCGCCGAGCACGCCAGCGCTCACACCGAAGAAGGAGACGAGCCCGACGAGCACGCCGAGCCGCGCGGAGAGCTGGAGAAAGCGCGGGCCCGTGGTCGTGTGGGCGGTGTGCCGGCGCTCCTGCTCCGGCAGCGCCTCCGGAACGCGCGCGAGCGGCTCCCGGTGGTCGCCCTCCTCCGGCACCGCGACGAGCCGCTGTGTCCGGTCGGCGGGCATCAGGAGCGGCTCCGAGCTGGCGCCGAGGACGCGGTTGCGTCCCTGGAGCTTGGCGCGATAGACCGCGAGGTCGGCCTGGTGGATGAGCGCGTTCGGGTCCTGCGCGTCCTTCGGGTAGCCGGCGACCCCGATCGACACCGTCGCGCGGATCGGCTCGCTCGAGGTCTCGACGTCGTAGAGCCGCTCGGCGACGGCGCGGCGGATCCGCTCCGCGATCTCGAGCGCCTGCTCCGGCGGCGTCTCCGGCAGGAGGATCGAGAACTCCTCGCCGCCGAATCGGGCCGGTACGTCGTAATGGCGCAGCTCTGCGCGGAAGACCTCTGCGATCCCCTTGAGCACCGCGTCGCCGGCGAGGTGGCCGTAGGTGTTGTTGATCTCGCGCAGGAGGTCGAGGTCGGCCATGATCAACGAGAGCGGGCGCTCGAAGCGCTGGGCGCGCCCGAGCTCCTCCGAGAGGGCCGACGCGAAGTAGCGGGCGTTGAAGAGGCCCGTCTTCGGGTCGACGCGCGCTTCCGCCTGCAGCTGGGGAACCGAGAGCGCCCGGTGGATCAGCAGCAGCGGGGCGATCGCGAACGGGACGAGCCACGGGTTGACGGTCCAGAAAGCGGCGAGCACGACGCCGAGCGCGGCGAAGACGAACTCGGTCGACAGCGTCTGGTACGAGAAAAGCTGGCGCATCGGGTGGCCGTTGACCCAGCGGATCATGGGTGCGAGCAGCGCCGAGTTGAGGACGACGAGCACGACCGAGGCCGCGGTGCCGGCGAGCGCGAACCGCGCATTGTCGCTCCCGATCAGGCCTTCGGCGCCGAGGATGAGGTCTGCCGCCCCCCACGCCGACATCGTCGCGATCGTGAAGACGAGGATGTTCGTGATCTGGACGTACCAGGTGCCGCGGCTCCGCAGCCACTCCGGGATGTGCTGGATCAGCGGCATCACCGCGAGCAGCGCCGGCGAGACGAGGAGCGCAGCCGCGATCAGGAAGACCCCGGTCGTGTGGTAGCTCCTGTTCCCGGGCGTGCGGACGACGTAGAACTGCGCGATCGCGACGCTCGCGGCCAGGAGGCCGAACTCGAGCCACCCGCCCGTGTTCCGGTCGAGGCCCGCAAGGAACGGGGCTGTGACGGCGACCGCAGCGGCCGCGACGACGACGAGGTACGCGAGCGCCTTCGGCGGCAGCTTGCTGCTGCGCTCGGCGCTGCTCGCGTGGTCGATCGCGTCTCCGAGAGGAATTGCGCTCACTCTGCTCCGCCTGTGCCCTTCATGCCGCGTGTCTCCTTCGATGCCGCAGAATCGAAAGCAGCTCAACCGACCGACTCGGCCGGGTCGGAGGGTATGCCGCAATCGGGGGTGTGGCATCCCCCGATCGAGGCACGACCCGGAGAGTTCACCCGAAAGGGTGAGGGTGGGGCCGGCATGCCGGCCCCACCCTCATTTCGTGCGCTACGGGAGCAGCGAGCCGGCGGGCGGAAGCGCTGCTGCCGCCTGAGCTGCCGCCGCTGCGGCTTCTGCTGCCGCGGCTGCCGCGGCTTCGGCCGCCGCCGCCTCGGCCGCTGCCGCCGCCTGAGCGGCTGCCAGGGCAGCCCTCTCGTCGGGCGTCAGCAGGTCGAGATCGTCCGCCGCCGCCTCGGCCTCGACGGGCGTCAGCTCGTAGCCGTCGCCCTCCAGGACCGTCTCGCCGTCGGCATTGTCCTCGAAGGAGACGTCGCTCCAGGAGACAGCGTCCCAGGAGACGTCCGTCCAGGAGACGTCGCTCCAGGAGACAGCGTCCCACGAGACATCGCTCCAGGACACGTCGCTCCAGGACACCGCATCCCAGGAGACATCGCTCCAGGACACGTCCGTCCAGGACACGGCGTTGAACACCGTCGTCCCGTCGGCCGCCTTCGCCAGGAACCGGTTCAGCGCCAGGTTCGGGTTCGGCGTGTCCCTGATCGACAGCACCGACTGAACGGCGTTGACCTGACCGACTCCGCACGAGCCGGGCTCGGCCTGAGGCACCGGGCGAGCACGCCGCATCAGCGCGCTCTTGACCTGATCCGGCGTCCAGCTCGGGTTCCGGGCGAGCGCCTGGGCCGCCACGCCGGCGATCACCGGCGCCGCGAACGACGTCCCGGAGAGCTCCGCGTAGCCAGGCGCGACCATCTTGTCGGCCTTCTCCGCCGCGAGCGTCGAGCCCGTGGGGACGGGGCCGACCATGTAGCGGCCCGGTGCGCAGATCTCCGGCTTCCAGAAGCCGTCCGGAGTGCGTCCATAGGCCGACCACGGTGCCCGGTCGTCGTCCCTCGGCTTCGCCGTGCCGCCGATGTCGACCGCACCGACCGTGATCACGAACGGGTCGCTGCCCGGGGCGTAACGGACGCCGCTGGCCGTGCCCTCGACGCCGTAGTTGCCCGCGGCCGCCACGACCACCACGCCGGAGTGCCACAGCTTCTCGACCGCGACGTTCAGCGGGTCGAGCCAGAAGTGGTTCACGGCGCCGGAGTGGAGCGAGAAGTTGGCGACGCGGATGTTGTACGCCGCCTTGTTCATGTAGATCCACTCGGCCGCAGCGATCACGTCGCTCGTCTTGCCGGCGCCACGGTCGTCCATGACGTCGAGTGAGACGATGTCCGCGTTCGGTGCGACACCGGCGTAGCCCTTGGCCGAGCCCGCCGCGATCCCCGCGACGAACGTCCCGTGCCCGCGACCGTCGCCGGCCGCATTCGGGTACGCCGAGGTGACGAGGTTGACCTGGGCCTTGACGCGCCCGGCCAGGTCGGCCCGGGTGGCGTCGACGCCGGAGTCGACGATGGCAATCGTCGCCGGCTTGGCGCCGCTCCAGAGCTTGTTGACGCCGGACTCGTGCGTCCAGAGCTGGCTGGACGCCGGGGCCGTCGAGCCGGTCAGGGTGGGAACGGGAACGAGGGTCTGGGGCCGGATCGCAGCATCCTCGGTGACGATGAGTCCCTTGATCCGCTCCAGCTTGTCCAGGTCCTTCGCGCGGATCTCGCCGGCGAAGCCCTTGATGATCCCGAACCGCTTGCCCAGCTTGCGCAGCTCGTTCGCAGCCCGCTTCGCGTCGGACGCCGACACCGTCTCGTCCATCTGGACGATGACGCCGACGAGCTCGTCCGGGCTGTTGCGCTGCTTCTTCTTCAGCTCCGCCGAGACAAAGGTCGTCCCGGGCGCAACCGGATCCGTCTTGCCGGAACCGCTGCCCGCACCGGCCGCCAGCGGCACAGCGAGAGCCACGACGAGAACCGTCGTGACGAAGCCACGACCACCTTTGCCCCACAGGGCATTGGAGCGGTGCTCTCCGCCGCGGTTTCCGGAACCCCAAAGAGCGCTCTTGCGAACGTCTCCCGGGTTGCCGCCTGAATTCCTTCCCATCTTTCTCCTTGTCCGCGCGAGGCGCGGGCCGCATGAAATCGCTCAGCGAGCACGAAGCTGCCGCGCCCGACTGGTGGAACCGCGATGACCGTATGCGCGGAAGTGGGCCGGCTCCTCCCCCTTTCGGGTTAGCGCCGGGGAAGTTCCCTCGTTCGAGGGATCTGCTCTCGGAGGTCGCAACCCTAGACCGACGGGTAGGCTCGCCAGCCTGATGAGCGCCCGCCTCGCCCTCGAGTCGTTCGCCGCGCGCGCGGCATCGCGCCTCTCGCGGCTCGCCGGCGCGGGCGGCGGGACGACGCTGCCGGGGAAGCTGCTCTGGAAGCTCGACCCGGGCGCGATCGACGCCCTCGCCGCACGGCTCCGGGACGGGTCGGCCGTCGTCTCGGCGACGAACGGGAAGACCACGACGACGGCGATGGTGGCCGAGATCCTCGAGCCGGCCCGCAAGCTCGCCTGGAACCGCTCGGGCGCGAACCTCGTCTCGGGCGTGGCCTCGACCCTGCTCGCCGAGCGCGATGCAGACCTCGGGCTGCTCGAGGTCGACGAGGGCGCCTTGCCGGAGGTCGTCCGCCGCGTCCGGCCGCGGGCACTCCTGCTCGGGAACCTCTTCCGCGACCAGCTCGACCGCTACGGCGAGCTCGAGCACATCGCCGAGCGCTGGCGCGCGGCGACCGCAGAGCTGCCCGCGGAGACGGTGCTCGTCGTCAACGGCGACGACCCGCAAGTCGGCGACCTCGGCCGCGACCGCGCGGGCGCGATCGCCTACGGGATCGACGATCCGCGACACGCGCGTCCGGCGCTCCAGCACGCCGCCGACTCGCGCTACTGCGTCCGCTGCGGCAGCCCGTACGAGTTCGCCGCAGCGTACGTCGGCCATCTCGGCGACTACCGCTGCCCAGCCTGCGGCCACGCGAGACCCGAGCTGCAGGTTCGCGCAACCGAGATCGAGCTCGACGGGTTGCACGCAGCCTCGTTCCTGCTCGAGACGCCGGGGGGGCCAACCCGGCTCCGGCTGCCGCTTCCCGGCCTCTACAACGTCTACAACGCGCTCGGCGCCGCCGCGCTCGCGCAGGCGCTGGGCGCCTCTCTCGACGAGATTCGCGCGGGCCTCGAGCGCTTCGGCGCGGCGTTCGGCCGCTTCGAGCGCATCCCCGCCGGCGACAAGACCGTGCTCGTGCTGCTGATCAAGAACCCGGCGGGCGCGAACGAGGTCGTCCACACGCTGCTCGAGGGCGGCGCCCCCACCCTCCTGCTCGTCGCGCTCAACGACGCGATCGCCGACGGCAAGGATGTCTCGTGGATCTGGGACGTCGACTTCGAGCCGCTACTCGGCCGTTCCGAGCGCCTGATCGCGTCGGGAGACCGGGCCGCCGAGCTCGCCGTCCGCTGCGTCTACGGCGGTCTCCCGGAGCAGTCGCTCGACGTCGAGCCTTCGCTCGCGCGCGCCCTCGACCGCGGGCTCGAGCTGACGCCGCCGGGCGGCGAGCTCGTCGTCCTCCCCACCTACACCGCGATGCTGGAGCTGCAGCGGATCGTGACCGAGCGCGGCTGGTCGAAGCCGTACTGGGAGCGCGCGTGAAGATCCGCGTCGGCCACCTCTACCCGCAGTACCTGAACATCTACGCCGACCGCGGCAACATCGCCGTCCTCGCGCGGCGGGCGGCGCTACGCGGGCACGAGCTCGACGTGACGCCGATCTCCGTCGGCGACGGCGTGAGTCCCGGCGCGCACGACCTGCTCTACATCGGCGGCGGTCAGGATCGCGAGCAGGCGCTGATCGCGCCCGACCTCGTCGCAAAGGGCGCGTCGATCGCGGAGGCGGTCGCGGGCGGAGCGGCGCTGCTCGCGGTCTGCGGCGGCTACCAGCTGCTCGGCCGCGGGTATCTCGGCCGCCACGGCGACTCGATGCCCGGGATCGGCCTCTTTCCTCACGAGACCGTCGCCGGGGAGCGCCGGATGATCGGCGACGTACTGCTCGAGTGCGAGCTCGTCCCCGGCGAGCCGCGGACGATCGCCGGCTTCGAGAACCACGCCGGCCGCACGAAGCTCGATCCCGGCGCGGAGCCGCTCGGACGCGTGGTCGCGGGCTTCGGGAACGACGGCGAATCGGGGTTCGAGGGGGCGCGAGTCGGCAGGGCGCTCGGCACGTACCTGCACGGCCCACTGCTGCCTCGCAACCCGTGGCTTGCGGACTGGCTTCTCTCGCAGGCGCTCGGCCACGCGACGGGCGGTGAGCCGCCGGAGCTCGAACCGTTGCCCGACCGCCTCGAGGCCGAGGCGCACGCCGTCTCAGCGCAGCGCGCCCGAGACCGCGGCGGCCGCTTCAGGATCGCCGCGGCCGACCGCTCCACGTCCTCGTCGGTCGTTCGCCAGCTCGAGACGGAGATCCGCATCGCGGCCCTGCCGTGCCACACGGTGCCCGAGAGCCAGCACGTGCCGTCCTCCTGCACGGCCGCGACCGTCGCCCTCGTCACCTGGTCGTCGTCGCCGAAGCGGACGAGCACCTGGTTCAGGACGACGTCGTTCAGGATCTCGACGCCGGGCTCGGATCCGAGCAGCTCCGCAAAGCGCGTCGCATGGTCGCAGCAGCGCTCGACCATCGCCGCGATCCCTTGCTGTCCCAGCGCCCGGATCGCGGCGTAGATCGGGAACCCACGCGCGCGGCGTGAGAACTCGGGCGTCCAGTCGAGCTGGTCGCGTGCGGCGTCCGGGTCGGACTGCTCGAGGTAGCTGGCGCTCACCGACATCGCGGCTCGGTGCGCCGCCGGGTGCGCGCAGAACGCGATCCCGGAGTCGTAGGGCACGTTCAGCCACTTGTGGCCGTCGGTCGTCCACGAGTCGGCACGCTCGGCTCCGGCCGTCAGGTGCCGGAATCGCGGAGACGCGCTCGCCCAGAGGCCGAACGCCCCGTCCACGTGCAGCCAGGCGTCGGACTCCTCGACTACGTCGGCGATCTGGTCGAGCGGGTCGAAGCAGCCCGAGTTGACGTCGCCCGCCTGCGCACAGACGATCGTCGGCCCCGCTGGGACGGCGAGGGCCGCCCGCAGCGCCTCGGGCAGAAGCCGCCCTTGCGCGTCGGTCGCGAGAGGCTCGATCTGACGGGCGCCGATGCCGAGGTAGCGGAGGGCGCGGTCGATCGTCACGTGACGATGCTCGCCCACGAGGACCCGGATGCGGGGCGCGCCCTGAAGGCCGTCGTTCAGCAGATCCCAGCCCGCCTGTTCGAGCACCTGGTGGCGCGCAGCCGCGAGCGCGGTCACATGAGCCATCTGACAGCCGGTGACGAAGCCGGCGGACACGCCTTCGGGCAGCCGCAGCAGCTCGCGCAGCCATTCGAGCGCGACCTCCTCGACGACGGCGGCGCTCGGGCCGATCACGTACAGCCCAGCGTTCTGATCCCAGGTAGACGTCAGCCAGTCGGCGGCGAGGGCGGCCGGCAGCGCACCGCCGATCACGAAGCCGAAGTACCTCCCACCGGGGATCGCAGTCACGCCGGGCTCGGCCGAGGCGATCAGATCCGCGATCACCTCGCCGTCCTCGGTGCCCTTCACGGGGAGCGGGCCGCCGAGGCCGGCGCGCAGCTCCTCCACCGTGACCTTCGTCCCGACCGGGCGCTCGTCCAGCGACCCCAGGAACTGGGCTGCGTAGTCGGCCGTGAGGCCGAGCAGATCCTTCACGGGGTCCACAACGCTCCAAGATAGACCGCCGGATCGCCGGACTGCCAGCGCTGCAGGAACCGCTGGATCGGCGGGTGCAGCACCACCCCGCCGAGCTCGTCGAGCGCGAAGATCCGGTGGCCGCTCACGGCTTCGTCCTGCGAGGCGACCGACTCGAGCGAGCCGTCGCCGTCGCCGGCGAAGATGATGTGGACGACGTGCTTCGTCACGCGGGCGGCGTTGGGGGCGATCGAGTCGACGAGCGCGATCGGGCCTTCGAACCGCGGCGGCTCGATCCCCACCTCCTCGCGGATCTCGCGGTCGAGCGCGTCCATCAGCGTCTCGCCCGAGTGGACGCCGCCGCCGGGGAGCAGCCACACCGCCTTCCCTTTCTTCTCGTGCCGGCAGAGGAGGACGCCGCCGCCCCACCGCAGCAGCGCCGAGACCCTGATCCGCGGCTCGGCCCGCATCATCCGCGAGGGAGGTTAGGGTTGGCGCATGCGCTTCTCGGAGTATCAGGAACGGTCACGCGCGACCGCCGTGTACCCCGACGCCGGCAACAACCTCGTCTACCCCGCCCTCGGACTGTGCGGGGAGGCGGGCGAGACGGCCGAAAAGGTGAAGAAGGCGATCCGCGATGACGGCGGGACCCTAACCGAGGAACGGCGCGCGGCGATCGCGGCCGAGCTCGGCGACGTGCTCTGGTACGTCGCGCAGCTGGCCACCGAAGCCGGGCTCGATCTCGAGGAGCTCGCGGAGGCGAACCTCGAGAAGCTCGCGTCGCGCCAGCGCCGGGCCGTGCTCCACGGCTCGGGCGACGATCGTTAGACGACCGGCTTAGTTGCTGTCGGCAACGAGGTACTCGGCGAACCGCCGCACCTCGCGCTGCGGCAGCCGCGCTCGCACGAGCACGCCCTCCTCCGAGTCCTCGCGCTCGTCGATCGGCGCGCCGAGGGCGTACAGCTCGGCCAGCTTTCCGCCCTCGTCGTACGGCAGCAGCAGCCGTACGTCCTCGAAGCGATCCGCGAACAGGGTTGCGATCCGCTCGCGCAGCTCCGGGAGCCCTTCCCCGGTGGCGGCCGAGATCTGGAGCGAGCCCGGGAAGCGGTTGGACAGGCGGCGGCGTCCGAGCGGGTCGACCTGGTCGATCTTGTTCACGACGAGCTCGACCGGGACGTCGTCGGCGCCGATCTCGTGCAGGACGGAGTCGACGGCGTCGACCATCTCGTCCAGCCGGTCGTCGTCCTCGGCCGCATCGACGACGTGCAGGACGAGGTCGGCGACGAGCGTCTCCTCGAGCGTGGACGCGAAGCCCTCCACGAGCTGCGTCGGCAGCCGCCGGATGAATCCGACCGTGTCGGTGATCAGGTAGCGCTTGCCGTCGTGCTCGAAGCCGCGTGTCGTCGGGTCGAGCGTCTCGAAGAGACGGTTCTCGACGCTCACCTCCGCGCCCGTGAGCGCGTTCAGGAGCGTCGACTTGCCGACGTTCGTGTAGCCCGCGAGGGCGACCGTCGGCGTGCCGCTTCCCGCCCGCTCCTTCCGGCGCGTCGCGCGATGCTTCCCGACCTCCTTCAGCCGCCGACGCAGGAGCGAGATCTTCCGGCGCGCGATCCGGCGGTCGGTCTCGAGCTGCGACTCACCTGGGCCACGCGTGCCGACGCCGCCGCCGAGGCGCTCGAGGTGCTGCCACATCCCGCGCATCCGCGGCAGGTTGTACTCGAGCTGCGCCAGCTCGACCTGGAGCTTGCCCTCGGCGCTCGTTGCGTGCTGGGCGAAGATGGCGAGGATCAGCTGGGTGCGGTCGACGACGCGTGCCTCGAGCGCGTTCTCGAGCGAGCGCTGCTGCGTCGGGTCGAGCTCGCCGTCGACGATCAGCACCTCGGCGCTCGCCTCACCGTAGGCGAGCTTGAGCTCCTCGAGCTTCCCCTTGCCCACGTAGCTGCGCGGATCGGGATTCGTCCGCTGCTGCACGAGCTCGGCGACCGGCTCGACGCCGGCTGTCCGGGCCAGCTCGCGGAGCTCGCCGAGCTCCTCCGCGGCGTCTGCGGACCGGGGCAGAACCGCCAGCACGAGCCCACGCTCGGGCTCGAGTCCCGAGCTTGGCTTCTCGCGCGTCGTCACTCGAAGGATTGTGCCAGGCTTGGAGCCGATGCCCGATCTCGCCACCCGGCTGGCCGAGCGCACGCTCGAGCTCGTGAACATCCCGTCCGAGAGCAGGCACGAGGCAGCGATCGCGAGATACGTCCGCGACGCTCTCGGCGCGCCGGCGTGGGACGAGGACGACACGCTCTGGTACGGGGATCGGCCGGAGATCGTGCTGGCCGGCCACTTCGACACCGTTCCCGCGCAGGGGAACATCCCGGGCTCGATCGAGAACGGCGCGGTGATCGGTCTCGGCGCGAGTGACATGAAAGGCGGCGTCGCAGTGATGATCGAGCTCGCGCAGGCGGTGGGCGGCGACGTCGGCTTCCTCTTCTTCCCTCGCGAGGAGCTGCCGGCCACCGAGAGCCCACTGCCCCACTTCTTCGACAGCGTCCCGGCGATCCACGACGCCGGGCTCGCGATCCTGCTCGAGCCGACCGACTGCACGATCCAGGCGGGCTGTCTGGGCAACCTGAACGCGCGAATCGCGTTCCACGGCGTCAGCGGTCACTCGGCGCGCCCTTGGACGGCCGAGAACGCGATCGAGAAGGCGCTCGAGGGGTTGCGGCCGTACGCGGAGATCGAGCCGCGCCCGGTCGAGATCGGCGGGCTGACGTTCACCGAGGTCGCGAGCATCACGCGGATCGAGGGCGGGATCGCGACGAACGTGATCCCGGACCGCGTCGAGGCGAACGTGAACTTCCGCTATGCGCCGGACCGCTCGCCCGCGAGCGCCGACGCCTATCTCCGCAGCCTGCTGCCCGAGGGCGCGACATACGAGCACGCAGGCGACTCGCCCCCGGCCCGCGTCGTCACCGACTCGCCGCTGGTGCAGCGGCTGCTCTCCGCGGGCGAGCTCGCGCTCGAGCCCAAGCAGGCCTGGACGAACGTCGCCGACTTCACGTCGCGCGGGATCGACGCCGTCAACTTCGGGCCTGGCGCGACGCGCTACGCGCACCGGCGCGACGAGCAGGTAGAGATCGCCGCGCTCGAGCAGGCCTACACGTCGCTCCGGCGGTTCGTCACGGGTAGCGTCTAGGCGTGCCCGTCTCCCCCATCCTCGAGCGCCAGGCCACGTACCCGTTCGTGCGCCTGAACGAGGCCGCGCAACGCGTGCGCGAC
>JANPKC010000221.1:0-11410 GCA_031425855.1 Actinomycetes bacterium
CGCCTGGTTCGCGCGCACGACGCAGCTGCCGTGCTTCAGGAAGCTGACCGCCGCGCCCGAGATCGAGCAGATCGACGCGCTCGACGGCGCGATGCTGAACGTGACCGCGAGACCGGACGTGGAGGTGGCGGTGATCGTGTAGGGCGGGCTGCGCTTGTCCACCGGGGGAGGCGTCGAGGTGATCGTGATCGTCTGCGCTGCCCGAGCGACGGTGAACGTCTGCTGCACCTGCGGAGCCGCGAGGTACGAGCCGTTGCCCGGCTGGTTCGCGTAGACCGTGCAGGTTCCCGCGCCGACGATCGTCACCGTCGAGCCGGAGACAGTGCAGACACCGGCGCTGGCCGGCGCGACCGAGAAGCCGACTGCGAGGCCGGACGTCGCCGTCGCCGTGACGGTGTAGGACGGGCCCCCGTAGACCGCGGTGCCGGGCGCGCTCGAGGTGAAGCTGATCGTCTGCGACGCAGGCGGTGGCGTGGAGACCGTGAACGACTGCTGCACCTGCAGCGCGGGCTCGTAGCTGGCGCTGCCCGGCTGGTTGGCGTTGACCGTGCACGTGCCGGCGCCGACGAGGGAGACCGTCGCGCCCGAGATCGTGCAGACGCCTGCGCTCGAGACCGGAAGGGTGAAGACGACGGCGAGGCCGGAGCTGGCCGTCGCCGACACCGTGTACGCCGGACCGCCGACGACGGCCGAGCCCGGCGCCGTCGAGGTGAAGCTGATCGTCTGCGGGCTGAGCGTCGGTGCGCCGGGACCCACGGTGAACGACTGCTGCACCTGCGCGGCCGGGTCGTAGACCGCGTCGCCGCCCTGGGACGCGACGACCGTGCAGGTACCCGCGCCGACGAGGGACACCGTCGAGCCGGACACGGCGCAGATGCCGACGCTCGCCGGTGCAGCCGAGAAGGTCACGGCGAGGCCGGAGCTCGCCGTCGCGCTCACGGCGTAGTCGGGGCCCCCGACTGCGGCCGGGACCGGCGGCGTCGACGAGAAGCTGATCGCCTGCGCCGCGCGCGCGACTGCGAACGACTGCAGAACCTGCGGCGCCGGGTGGTAGGACGCGCCTCCGGGCTGATCGGCGGCGATCGTGCAGGTGCCGGCGCCGATCATCGAGACGGTCGAGCCGGACACCGAACAGACGCCCGCGCTCGCCGCGGTCGCGGAGAACGAGACGGACAGACCGGAGCTCGCGGTCGCCGCGACGGTGTATGCGGCGCTCCCGATGGTGGCCGCGCCGGGCGCGCTCGAGGTGAACGTGATCGTCTGGTCGCTGAGCGAGGGGGCTGGGCTGCCGACCGTGAACGACTGCTGAACCTGCGGAGCGGCCTGGAAGGTGGTGTCGCCGGGCTGAGCCACCTCGATCGTGCAGGTGCCGGCTGCGATGGCAGTCACCGTCGCGCCGGAGATCGCGCAGACGGATGCGCTCGACTGCGAGACGGAGATCGAGACCGGCAGGCCGGAGGTAGCCGACGCGGCGACGCTGTAGCTGGTCGTGCCGGCAACGGCCGTGCCGGGCGGAGACGAGAGGAAGCTGACGGCCTGCGGAGCACGGTCGACGGGGAACGACTGCTGCACCGACGGGGCCGCGAGATAGATCGCGTTCCCGGGCTGGTGGGCGGTGACCGTGCACGTGCCCTCGCCCAGGAACGAGACGGCGGCGCCCGAGACGGCGCAGACGCCCGCGCTGCTCGCGGCGGCGGCGAAACTGACGGCGAGGCCCGAGCTCGCGACGGCGGCGAGCGAGTAGACGGCGCCGCCGACGATCCCCGCGGCCGGGGCGGTCGAGGTGAACGAGATCGACTGCGGGCTGAGGCCGGCCGGCGCCGCAACGACCGCGAAGGACTGCTGCACGCGAGGCGCGCGCTCGTAGGCGCTGCTTCCCGCCTGATCGGCGTCGACGATGCAGGTGCCGACGCCGGTGAGTGAGACCGTCGTGCCGGAGACCTTGCAGACCCCGCCGCTCCCGGCGCCCGCGGACAGGCTGACCGGAAGGCCCGAGCTGGCGACGGCCGAGACGCCGTGGGAGCCGCCCACAACCGCCGGCGAAGGCGGCGACGAGTTGAACGAGATCGACTGGGCGGCCCGCACGACCGCGATCGACTCCTGCGCGCGCGCCTCCTTGTACTTGACGCTGCCGGGCTGGAACGCCTCGATCGAGCAGGTGCCGGCTTCGCGGAAGGAGACGGTCGAGCCCGCGATCCTGCAGACGTCCTTCGAGCCTGCGACCGACAGCTTCACCGGCAGGCCGGAGCTCGCGCTCGCCGAGACGGTGTGCGTGGCGCCGACGACGGCGCTCGCAGGGAGGCCCGCGCCGAACGCGATCGTCTGCAGGCTCAGGGGCGCCGCGTCGGGAGCAGGCAGCGGAGGCGCAGGGGAGGCCGGCGAGGCCACGGGGGCCGGGCTCTGCGGCGCGGGCGCGGCGGGGTCGGAGATGGGCGGCTCGCCGGCGGGAACTGCCGGCGGAGGGGCGACGCCGGGCCGGCTCGCGGTCACCGGCCCTGCGGCAGCCTGAGTCCCCGGAGTGGGCGACGGCGACGAGGACGACGCAAGCTGGGCGGCGGCGAGGGGGCCGAGGCTGACGATGCTCCCGGTGAGGGTTCCGTCCCCACGTGCCGCGGCGCCCGCGCGGAACGCGGCCGGCGAAAGCAGGCTCTCGCCGTAGTTCAGGCCGAGCACGGCTGCCGCTGCGCGCGCGCGCTCCTCGGCGGGACGCCCGCTCCCGTCGTCGATCCCGAGCACCGCGCTCTGCAGTGAGATCGCGATGCTCTCGTCGGCGATCCCGTCGAGGCCCGGAAGCAACTCCAGCCCGGGCGAGGCGACGCCCGTCCAGAGGCCGCAGGCGATCACGGCGCCGAGAACCTGCGCGGCCGTGGGGAGAACACGGCGAAGCCGCCCTGCACGGGCCCGCTGTTCAACCGAGTTGCTCGCTGCCGCCATTGGTCGCTCCTGCCGCAAGGAAACGTCTTGCTCAGGATCGCCAGAAGCGCGCGCGCTTCCCTCCCCCATCCGTGTACGGGGCCTCCCCCGAACGCGTCACTCGATCGAGTGAATCGCCACTCTCATCCTCTACTGGAGGGTTAGCCCACGTCGATCCGCATCGCTTTACGATGGGGACGTGCGGACGACCGCGGAGACCCCGTGAGACTGAATGTCGCGGCCGCCGTCGTCGACGGTGTGGTCGTTCCCGGCGACGTCGAGATCGCCGCCGGCCGCGTGACCGCGGTGGGCGCCGGCAGCGGCGGCAACGGTGTCGCGATCCCCGGGCTCGTCGACCTGCAGGTGAACGGCTTCGGGGGGGTCGACTTCGCCGCAGCGGACCGGTCGGCGTACGAGCGCGCCGGCGCGGCACTGCTTGCCGGCGGCGTCACCGCATACCAGCCGACATTGATCACCGCGCCCGAGCAGGATCTCGTCGCGGCGCTGGCCGAGATCCCGAGCGGCGAGTTAGGGCCGCGGATCGTCG
The DNA here is from genome assembly GCA_031425855.1 of Actinomycetes bacterium. GTDB lineage: Bacteria > Actinomycetota > Thermoleophilia > Gaiellales > Gaiellaceae > Gaiellasilicea. The sequence goes on from JANPKC010000221.1 coordinate 3,461, forward strand.
GCGCGCATGTCGAAGGGCCGTTCCTGTCACCGCAGCGCCTCGGGGCACATCCCGCATCGGCTCGCCGCGACCCCGACGCCGCCCTGCTCTCGCGGCTGCTCGACGCAGGCCCCGTGTCGCAGGTGACGCTCGCGCCCGAGCTCGACGGCGCCCTCGACCTGATCGACCTCCTGCTGGCCCGCGGCGTGGTCGTCTCGTGCGGCCACTCGGTCGCGACCGCCGAGGAGGCGGCCCGGGCATTCGACCGCGGCGCGCTCACGGTCACGCACCTCTTCAATGCGATGCGGCCGTTAGGCCATCGCGATCCGGGCATCGTCGGCGCTGCGCTCGCGCGCGATGACGTCGTCGTCCAGCTGATCGTGGACGGGCAGCACCTGGCAGACGAGACGGTGCGTCTCGTCTGGCGCGCGGCAGCAGGGAGAACGGCTCTCGTCTCCGACGCGATCGCGGCGGCGGGCATCGGCGACGGGCCGACGCGGCTCGGCGGCGTGGAGGTCGAGGTGCTGGACGGCATCGCCCGGCGCCCGGACGGCACCCTTGCCGGGAGCGTGCAGCCTCTGCTCGCGGGCATGCGCCGGCTGCACGAACTCGGCGTCCCGCTGGAGGAGGCGGTCGGGACGGTGACGTCGGTTCCCGCGAGGATCGCGCGGCGGCCGGATCTCGGCACGCTGCGGCCGGGGTCGACCGCCGACCTCGTGGTGCTCGACGGCGCGCTCGAGGTCGTCCGCGTCCTCGTCGGCGGCGAGACCGTCGCCGGGTGACTCCCGTGCGCGGGGCGGCCGCCCCGGCCCCGCGCACGGAACCTGCCGCTAGCCCTGCGGCGCCTGGGCGAGCTTGGCGACGCACCTGCCGAACGCGTTCGACTTGTCCGCGTTCGAGCCGTACTTCGCCTTGAACGGGTCGGCGCCCATCGCCTTCCGCTCGGCCTTGCACGACCGCGCGGCGTTGACGACCGCCTGGCGATCCTCGGCCGACTCGGCAGCCCGCTTCGACTGCAGGCACCGGGCCATCGCGTTGGCGCCGTTCTTGCCCGTGCCGTAGAACTGCGCGAAGGTCTTGCCGCCGTGCGCCGCGGCGAAGCCGGCGTCCGCCTGCTCGGCCTTGCAGGCTGCGGCGGCCGCGTGCCGGGTCGCGTGCTCGGCCTGCGCCCACTTCGAGACGCACTTGCCCATCGCGTTCGACTTGTCGGCGTTGGTGCCGTAGGTCGACTTGAAGGTCGCGTCGCCCATGCTCGTCTTCAGCGCCTGACACGAGCGGGCGCCGTTGGCCTTGTCCGACGGCGAGGCCTCGTCGGCGTAGGCGGCGACGGGAAGGATGGCCGCGACTGCGAGTGCCGCCAGAACTGCCTTGAGCTTCATTGCCTTGTCCTCCTGAGCGTCGTTCGTTGTCGACTCAGAAGAAGCCGGAGCTGCGAGCAACCGGCGCGCTCCGGGTAAGGATCCTGTTAGGAGCGCGAAAGATCCCTCAGACGAGGCGCTTCTCGAGGTACGCGGCGAGGCGCGTCAGCGGGAACGAGATCAGGAAGAAGAGGATCATCACGCCCGCGAAGATCTCAAAAGCGTGGATCTCGCCGATCCCGATCGGCTGGGGGAACGACAGCCGCTCGTTCTGAGACCTGGCCGTCTGCAAGATCTCGACGCCGCCGATCGTCAGGGCGAGCGTCGAGTTCTGGATGATATTGACGAGCAGGCCGACGAAGGGCGGAAGCAGCCGGCGCAGCGCCTGGGGCAGGATCACGAAGCCGTGCCGGCCGACCCAGCCGAAGCCGAGCGCGGCGGCCGCCCCGTGCTGCTCGTGCGGGATCGACTGGACGGCGCCGCGCGTGGCCTCGGCGACCTGGGCGCTGCCCCAGAGGACGAGCGCGATCGCGGCGCTCGTCAGCGGGGCGAACTTGAAGGACTGCGATATCTCCGGCAGGCCGAAGTGGACGATGAAGACGGTGACGAGGATCGGCAGCCCGCGGAAGACCTCGATGTAGAGCCGGATCAGCAGCCGGAGCGGGGCGAAGTTGATCGTGATCAGCGTCCCGAGCAGGACGCCGACGACCGCGCTCCCCACCACCGCGATCGCCGACACGCGCAGGGTCGCCGGCAAGCCCTCCGTCAGGATGTAGCGGGTGACCGGCTCGGCCCAGTCGGGCCAGTCGACGACGAACGCCGCCAGCGCGTAGAGCACTCCGACAGCCGCGGCGGCGAGCGCGAGCCAGGCGATCAGGTGACGCCCGCGCGAGCTGTGGCGGATCGAGGACGCCGACGACGGCATCAGCGTGTGTCCGGCAGCGCGAGCCGGGACTCGAGCAGGCGGATCGCCGCCGAGAGCGACCAGACGAGCGCGAGGTAGACGACGGCCAGGACGGTGAGCGCCTCGAGCGTCTCCAGCGACTGCGCGCTGATGTTGAGCGCCGTCGTCGTCAGCTCGCTGTACGCGATCACGTACATGAGCGAGGTGTTCTTGATCACCGAGATGTAGGTGTTGATCGAGGACGGGAGCGCAATCCGGCCGCCGATCGGCAGCGTCACGTTGAGGAAGGTCTCACGCGGCCCGAACCCGAGCGCGTGGGCGGCCTCCCGGTAGCGGTGCGGCACCGCCTCGAAGCCGGCGCGGAAGTTCTCGCTGTTGAAGGCCCCGCCCCAGATCATCACCGAGAGCCACGCCACGGTGAACTGGTTCAAGGTGACCCCGAACTGCGGCAGCGCGAAGAAGATCAGGAAGATCTGGACGAGGATCGGCGTGTTCCGGACGATCTCCACGTAGACCGCCGTCATCTGGCTGACAACCGGGATCCGGTGGGCGCGCGCCGCGCCGAGCACGGCTCCGATGACCAGCGAGCCCACGATCGCGATCGCCGAGACCTTGAGCGTGTTGAGGAGACCGTCGAGCAGCTCCTCCCAGTTCTCGGAGACGAACGCCTGGAGGTCGTAGGTGAGGGCGAGGATCATGCGGGAGGGAAAGGAGCGGCCGCGCGCGCCGCGGCCGCTCCTTCGATCGACTCAGTCGGCTACGGGCAGACCGTGTCCACGCTCGGCAGCGATGCCGACCGGTACGCGAACGTGTTGTTCGGCCGCAGGACGTTCCGTGCGAACGCGTTGACGAACCGCGGCGCGACGTTGTTCCTGATGATCGGCATGAAGAGGTCCTTCTTCTTCATGATCGCGAGCCGCGAATCGACCCACCGCTTCAGCGCGACGTTCCCCTGCCTGATCCCGATCCCGTAGGGGGCCTCGAGGAACAGGTCGTCGGTCAGCTTCGCGTTCGGGTCGGTCGCCGCCTGGAGCGCGAGCGACGTGTCGTCGAACATGACCGCGTCGGCCCGTCCCTGGTTGAACGCGATCACGGCGGCGGTGACGCTCTCGACGGCGAGCACCTGGGTGCCCGAGAAGCAGCGCCGCATCCAGCGGTCGTAGATCGAGCCCGGCGTCGTCGCGATCGTGCGACCACGGATGTCGCCCAGCGACTGGATCGGCGAGTTGTTCTTCACGAGCAGCCGGCCGGTCGCCTTGTAGTACGCGCGGGAGAAGTCGATCCGCGTGTCGCGGTCGGCGGTGTACGTGAAGGTCGAGATGACCATGTCGACGCGGCCGCCGGTCAGCAACGGCTCACGCACGGCGGTCGGTGCGCAGACGAACGTGAGGCGCTGCTCGCGGCCGAAGGCGTAGCGGGCGAACCACTTCGCGATCTCGACGTCGACACCCGCGTTCTTGCCGCGAACGTCCAGGTAGCCGAATGGCGGCGTGTCGCACTTGACCCCGACGATGAACCTCTTCCGGGATGCGATCTCGGCCGGCAGCTTCGGCAGCGGCGCGGGCGCCGCCGCGGCTACCGCCTCAGTTGTGGCACTGGGCTGGGCAAGGCCGATCGTGGCGGCGAACACCGCGACGACGGCGACCCCCGCCGTGGCCAGGAGAATCCTCTTCATGCACGTGCTCCTTCCTCGTCGGTGACAGACAACTCTTCGAGCGATCCTGCAAGCTGGAGCGAGCGGCGCAGGAACCTGCGCGTCCGCTCTTCCCGGGGCCGGTCGAGCACGTCGGCCGGGACGCCCTCCTCGACGATCCTGCCCTCGTCCATGAAGACGAGGCGGTCGCCGACCTCCCGTGCGAACTGCATCTCGTGCGTGACGACGAGCATCGTCATCCCGTCGCGGGCGAGGTCGCGCATCACGATCAGGACCTCGCCGACGAGCTCAGGGTCGAGCGCGGACGTGACCTCGTCGAAGAGCATCACGTGCGGCTCCATCATCAGCGCGCGCGCGATCGCGACGCGCTGCTGCTGGCCACCGGACAGCTGGTGCGGGTGCTGGCCCGCCTTCTCCGAGAGGCCGACGCGCTCGAGCAGCTGCCGTGCGCGCGCCTCGGCGTCCTCGCGGGGCTGGCGCCGGATCCGCCGCGCGGCCAGCGTCAGGTTGTTCATCACGGTCAGGTGCGGGAAGAGGTTGAACTGCTGGAAGACCATCCCGATCCGCTGCCGCGTGCCCGAGAGGTCGGCGCCGCGGCGCGTGATCTCCTCACCCTCGAAGAAGATCCGGCCGGCGTTCAGCGGCTCGAGCAGATTGACGCAGCGCAGAAGGGTGCTCTTGCCGCTGCCGCTCGGGCCGACGATCGTCAGCACCTCGCCGGAGTGCACGTCGAGGTCGATCCCGCGCAGGACCTCGTTGTCGCCGAAGCTCTTGTGGACCCCGTCGAGCCTGACGACGGGGTCCGTCGTCGCCCCAGGGTTCGTGCTCTCCGCCGCCGTCGCCACGTCGCAACAGTACAACGGGTCACCCGAAAGAGGGAGACCCGCAAGCCGGATTGTCACGATGATCAGCCCGTGGGGTCCCCTGCGGCTCGGCCCCATGGCGGCTCCCTCTCGGCACATGGACGAACCGGCACGCACAGCTCCCGACATCGGCACGCCACGAATGCGGCTCGTGGCGGGCGACGCCGTGCCCGGCGCCACCCCGTCGGCCGACTCCTACCGGCGGCTCGCCGACGTCTTCCACGACCTCCTCTCGGAGCAGAGCCTCGACTCGCTGCTCGTGCGGATCGCGGACACGCTCGAGGCGATCGTCCCCTACGAGGCCCTGCACATCTACGAGGCCGACGAGCCCAAGCGCCATCTCGTCCCGGCGCTCGTGCGCAGCGACTACGCGGACGAGATCCTGAACGACACCTTCCCCTTCGGGGTCGGGATCACGGGCTGGGCCGTCGAGCACCGCGAGCCCGTGCGCTCGAACCAGGCGCACCTCGACCCCCGCGTCGCGTTCGTGCCCGGGACCCCGGTCGAGCCGGAGGCGCTGATCGTGGTGCCTCTGATCGCGCGCGGCGTGCTCAAGGGGACGCTCAACGTCTACCGGATCGGCGAGCAGGCGTCGTTCAGCGACGAGGAGTTCGAGCTCGCGCAGCGGCTCGGCGACGCAGCCGCGCTGGCGCTCGACAACGCGCACATCCGGGCGCGCCTCGAGCGCGAGGCCCAGACCGACTCGCTGACCGGCCTCTACAACCACCGCTACTTCCACGAGCGGCTGCGCCGCGAGCTGACGCTCGCCTCCGCCGAGCACACGAACGTCGCGGTCGTGATGGTCGACATCGACGACTTCAAGAAGGTCAACGACGTCTTCGGGCACGCGGTCGGCGACGAGGTGCTGGCGGAGCTCGCCGACCACCTGCGCGCGACCGTGCGCTCCAGCGACGTCGTCTGCCGGATCGGCGGCGAGGAGTTCGCGGTGATCGTCCCCGGCAGCCGGAAGGAGCGGACGATCACGCTCGCGAGCCGGCTGGCGGCGCGGCTCGACGCGATCGAGCTCGACCTCGCCGGCAAGATCTCCGTCTCGATCGGGATCGCGCAGGGCCCGGAGCACGCCGCCAACCCGCGCGAGCTCGTCGCCTGCGCCGAGGCGGCGATGATGACGGCGAAGGCGCGCGGCAAGAATCAGGTCGTCTTCTTCGACGACTCGGACACCGAGCGCCCGTCCGTCGGCGTCTCGCGGGGCGAGGACATCCGCTCGATCGCCCACCTGAAGATGCTCCAGTCGCTGGCCGGCAAGCTCAACCGCTCGAACGACGTCCGCGTGATCGGGATGGCGATCGCGAACGAGCTGCGGCAGCTGATCGACTACCACAACTGCCGCATCTTCGTCCGCGACGGCGACGAGCTGACGCCGATCGCGTTCCAGGGCGAGCTGACCGCGCCGGACCAGACGGTCGCGCAGGCGTTCCGGACCCGCGTCGGCGAGGGCCTGACCGGCCACGTCGTCGAGACCGGCGAGGCGCTGCTGCTCGACGACGCCTCGACGTGCGAGTTCGCGGTCGAGGTCGAGGGGACGGCGAAGATCGAGGAGTCGATCATCGCGGTGCCGCTCAACTACGGCGCGCTCGTCACCGGCGCGATCGTCGTCTCCAAGCTCGGCCTGAGCCAGTTCGACGAGGACGACCTGCGCCTGCTCGAGGTGCTCGCCGGCCACGCTGCCGTCTCGCTCGAGAACGCGCGCCTGTACGAGGCGCAACGACGCGAGGCGGAGAGCGCGAAAGCGCTGCTCGAGTTCGGACGCGACCTGGCCGCGGCCGAGGGGCTCGAGCGCGTGCTCGAGCGGGTCGTCGACGGGGCGTCACAGCTGATCTCGGCGCCCCACGCATCGCTCTGGCTGCAGGATCCGGCGGGCGGCGAGGTCCTCCTGCGCGCCTCGGTCGGCGTCGACTCGGCCGTGGCCGAGCGCGTCCGGACCGGCGCGCTGACAGAGACGGCCGAGCCGTTCGTGCTCTCCGACCCGCCGGCCGTGATCGCCCCGTTCTCCGTCGACGGCCGCTGGGGCGCGATCGCGGTCGGCTCGACGGAGACGACCGACTTCGGCGACCGCGAGCTGGAGCTGCTCGGCGGCCTCGCCCACCAGGCGAAGCTCGCGATCGCGAACGCGTCCAGCTTCGAGGGGCTCGAGCGGACGTTCCTCTCCACCGTCGAGGCACTTGCGAACGCGCTCGAGGCGCGCGACGAGTACACGTCGTCGCATGCCCGCTGGATCACCGACACGGCGATCCTCGTCGGCCAGGAGCTGGGGCTCGACGGCGAGACGCTCAAGCGGCTCGAGCTCGGCGCCCTCTTCCACGACATCGGCAAGATCGGGATCCCGAACTCGGTGCTGCTCAAGCCCGGCCCGCTGACCGACGAGGAGCGCGAGCTGATCGAGACGCACCCGGAGCTCGGCGCCAAGATCATCGCCCCGATCGACCAGCTCCAGGACGTCTGCGGGATCGTGCGGGCCTGCCACGAGCGGTGGGACGGCGCGGGCTATCCGGACCAGAAGGCGGGCGACGAGATCCCGCTCGAGGCGCGGATCATCTTCGCCTGCGACGCATTCCACGCGATGACGACGGATCGTCCCTACCGCAGCGCGCTCGACCCGGACGAGGCACTGCGACGCCACGAGGAAGCGGCGGGCACGCAGTTCGACCCGCGCGTCGTCGACGTCTGCCTGCGCGTGCTCGAGCACGCCCCCGCCCCGGAGTAGCGCTCGGTCGAGAGGACCCTGGCCCAGGCGACCATCACTCGCTTCGCCTGCCGTACTCGCCTAACTAGGCGACCTTGTCGTTCCATCGGAGGATCTGTACGAAGAGGTCGCGGTCTTCCTGCTCCCGGCGGACTATCCCGCCCGCGTACTGGGTGAGCGCGAAGTCCAGATCCACCGTGTACGAGGGGTGCGCGTTGCGGAAGCCGACCAGGACTGGTCGCTGGTAGGACAGATCCCTCTTGCCGGTCTTCTGGAGCTTCCAATGCAGGTGCGGGTGCCTCGCGATGATCAGGTCGGCAAGGTAGAGCGAGAGGTCGTGGCAGACGGAGAGCCAGCGGCCCCTGGCCTGCTCCGGTCGATCATGGTCCGGCTTCACGTACATCACGAACCAGTCGTTGAAGCGCTGCAACGCCTCTTCGCTGTCATCTAGTTCGATCCGGGCAGCGCGAGCGAGCTTCTTCATCTCG
>JANPKC010000222.1:0-17008 GCA_031425855.1 Actinomycetes bacterium
GTCGCGGACGTGAAGGGCGACAAGATCCGGATCGGCAAGTACCGCCCGAAGAACGGCTACAAGAAGCACACCGGCTTCCGCGCCAGCCTCTCGCAGATCGAGATCGAGTCGATCGGCGCGGCGAAGAAGGCCGCCGCGAAGAAGAGCGAGCCGGCGCCGGCCAAGAAGGCCGAGGCCGCCGCTCCCGCAGCCGACGACCGGGTGAAGGGCATGCCCTCCGGCTACGAGGAGCTGACGGTCGCGCAGATCAAGGAGCAGTCGTCGGACTGGAACCGGCCGATGCTCGAGGCCGCGCTCGAGTACGAGCAGGCCCATGGCAAGCGGAAGGGCGCCGTGGCGGCGATCGAGTCGGCCCTGGCCGAGAAGGAGAGCGACTAAATGGCGCACAAGAAAGGCCTCGGTTCCTCCCGGAACGGCCGCGACTCGAACGCGAAGCGGCTCGGCGTCAAGATCTTCGCCGGCCAGAAGGTGAAGGCCGGCATGATCATCGTCCGCCAGCGCGGGACACGGTTCCGCCCCGGCGCCGGCGTCGGGATCGGGCGTGACGACACGATCTTCGCCAAGCGCGAGGGCACGGTCGAGTTCCGCACCTCGGGCGAGAAGCGCTTCATCTCGGTCGCCGAGACCGCCGAGACCACCGAAACCTAGTAACAGACTGTTACCAGGTGGATCGCGTGAGCCGCGATGCCGATGTCGAGGACGTCCTGGCTGCGGCGTTGCAGCGGGCGCAGGCACTCGCGAATCGGAATGCGGCCACTCTCACCGCGCTGCACCACCCCGACCTCCGCTGGACGACCTTCCTCGGCGACGTCCTCGACCGCGAGAGCTACGTCCGGGGCAACACGGAAGGGAACCTGGTCTGGCGGGCCCAGTCGCTCGTCGATCCAGAAGTCGTGGTCGAGGGAGACACAGCCGTGCTGACCGCGGTCGTTCGCGATGAAGTCGAGCGGGACGGGGTGTCCGAGACCTTCTCCCTGCGGTTGACGCAGACCTGGGTTCGCACGGCCGCTGGTTGGCGGTGCCTTTCGGGTCATGCTGGGCCCCGGCTCGGGGCAGCCTGACGTGTTCCACGATCGCGCCTCCATCGAGGTGCTCGCGGGCCGCGGCGGCGACGGAGGCCTGAGCTTCCGGCGCGAGAAGCACGTGCCGAAGGGCGGCCCGGACGGAGGCGACGGCGGCCGCGGCGGCGACGTCGTCCTCGTCGCCGACGCGAGCCTGCGCGACCTCTCCTTCTTCCGCGCGAAGACGAAGTTCAGGGGCGGCCGGGGGGAGCCGGGCCGCGGTGCCCGCAAGCACGGCGCCGACGGCGAGACGATCGAGATCGCAGTCCCGGTCGGGACGCAGGCTTTCGGGCCCGAGGGCGAGCTGATCGCCGACCTCGCGACGCCGGATGCGCGCGTCGTCCTCGCACGCGGCGGCCAGGGCGGCCGCGGGAACGCGCGCTTCGCGACGCCTGTGCGGCAGACGCCGCGCTTCGCCGAGGTGGGGGAGCCGGCGGGGCACGCCGAGGTCGAGCTGAGGCTGAAGCTGCTCGCGGACGCGGCGATGGCCGGGCTCCCGAACGCCGGCAAGTCGTCGCTGCTGCGGCGGCTCTCGAACGCGACGCCGAAGGTCGCCGACTATCCGTTCACGACGCTCGCCCCGGTGCTCGGCACGGTCGAGTCGCCGGACGGCCCGCAGCTCACGGTCGCCGACGTTCCCGGCCTGATCGAGGGCGCCAGCGAGGGCATCGGCCTCGGCCACGAGTTCCTCGCGCACCTCGAGCGCGCCCGGCTGCTGCTGCACGTGATCGACGCCTCCGAGGAGGACGTCGCCGAGCGCTTCCGCACGATCGACACCGAGCTGTCCCTCTACGGCGCCGGGCTGGACGAGCGGCCGCAGGCGATCGTGCTGAACAAGATCGACCTGCTCCCCGAGCCACCCGCATTCCCGCTCGAGGACGAGCGGATCGTCGGCGTCTTCCCCGTCTCGTGCGCGACCGGCGCCGGGATCAGGGAGCTCGAGCTGGCACTCTTCCGGCTCTGCCCGGCGGCGCCCGAGCCCGTCTTCGAGGACGCACCGGAGCTGCCGGAGTTCCTGGAGTACCGGCCGCAGCCGCCCGCGCGGCGTACCTACCGGATCTACCGCACCGACCGCGGCTTCCGAATTGTCGGCGAGGCGCCCACGGGCGACGAGCTCGAGGCGGTGCTGAAGGCCGCAGGCGCCCGCAAGGGCCAGGAGGTCGAGATCGGCGAGGACGTGCTCGAGTGGCAGTAGTGGGAGTCTTCGGCGGCCGCTTCGACCCGCCGCACCTCGGGCACGTTGCCCTCGCAAGGGCGGCTGTCGAGCGCTTCGGGATCGACGACCTGCACGTCACCGTCGTCGCCGACGCCGCGCACAAGGGCTCGGAAGCAAGCGCCGCCGACCGGCTCGAGATGGCAGAGCTGGCGTTCTCCGGGCTCGACGTGACGGTCGAGCTGGAGGAGCGCCGTTACACCGTCGACGCGCTCGAGGCGGCCGGCTACGACGACCCGATCTTCCTGATCGGAGCCGACGAGCTGGTCGCGTTCCCGACCTGGAAGAACCCGGAGCGGGTCCTCGAGCTGGCGCGGCTCGGCGTCGCCACGCGCCCGGGTCACACGCCTGCGAGCGCCTCGCCGCGCATCCAGATCTTCGAGCTGGAGCCGCACCCGGTTTCCTCGTCCGAGATCCGGGAGCGCGTCCGCCGCGGCGAGCCGATCGACGATCTCGTCGCGCCCGCCGTCGCCGCGTACATCGCCCGCCACGGGCTCTACGGCGGCCGTTGACGTCCGGGTTTCGTGGCTACACTGAGGGCTCTGACTTCGATCGAACAAGCACGCCGGATCGCCGCTCTCGCGAGCGAGAAGCTGGCAGAAGACGTCGTCATCCTCGACATGAGGCCCGTGTGCGTCTACACGGACTTCTTCGTGCTCGCCACCGGCCGGAACGCGCGCCAGACGAAGGCGATCTTCGACGAGGTGCACGGGCAGCTGAAGCACGAGGCGAAGCTGCTGCCGCGCGCCGTCGACGGGGCAACGGAGGCGGAGTGGATCATCGCCGACTACCTCGACGTCGTCCTGCACGTCTTCACCCCGGACACGCGCGCGTTCTACCGCCTCGAAGACCTCTGGGGCGACGTCCCGGCGGTCGACGTCGAAGCCGCCGCCTCGTAGCCCTGGCCAGCAACGCCTCCCGGCCGGCGGAGCCGGCCTCCGGCGCCGCCTCGCGCGTCTGACGGCACGCGCCAGGACTACGAGGAGCGTTGCGAAGCCCGCTACAATCTGCGGACCCAGGGGCCATAGCTCAGCTGGGAGAGCGTCTGGCTGGCAGCCAGAAGGTCGCCGGTTCGAGCCCGGCTGGCTCCATTGTTGGCGCAGGTACAGGATCTGCGGGAGCAGATCCTGTGACGCGCGAAGACCCCTGAGCGGTCGCTTCGCTCCCGGCTCATACCCGAGGCGCGTGTGAAAAGCTCTCGCTCGTGAACCGGCAGATCACGCTCGCGGCCCGCCCCGACGGCGTCCCGCAGGAGTCCGACTTCGCGCTCGTCGAGTCGGACGTCCCGAAGCCGGGACCTGGGGAGGTGCTCGTGCGCTCCCAGTGGCTCTCGCTCGACCCGTACATGCGCGGGCGGATGAGCACGGCGCGCTCGTACGCGAAGCCGACGGAGGTCGGCGAGCCGATGACCGGGCAGGCGGTGGGGGAGGTGGTCGAGAGCGGCGACCCGCGGTTCGCGCCCGGCAACACCGTCGTCGGGCAGCTCGGCTGGCAGGACTACGCGGTCGTGCGGGGCGGTGCGCTCCGGAAGGTCGACCCGGCGCTCGCGCCTCCACAGACCGCGCTCCATGTCCTCGGCGCGACGGGCCTCACGGCCTACTTCGGCCTCTTCGACATCGGCAAGCCGAAGCCGGGCGACGCGGTCGTCGTCTCGGCCGCGTCGGGCGCGGTCGGCCAGATCGTCGGGCAGCTCGCGAGGATCGCGGGCTGCGGCCCCGTCGTCGGGCTCGCGGGGTCGGCCGAGAAGGTCGCTGACCTGACGGAGGTCTACGGCTACGACATCGGCATCGACTACAAGCGCGACGACGTCAACGCGTGGCTGAAGGACGCCTGCCCGAACGGGGTGGACATCTACTTCGACAACGTCGGCGGGGCGCTCTCGGAGACGATCTTCCGTCGGCTCGCGCTGAACGCGCGCGTCCCCATCTGCGGGCAGGTCTCGCAGTACAACCTCACCGAGCCGGAGCTGGCCCCACGCAACCTCGGCTTCCTGATCGTCTTCCGCGCGCGGCTCGAGGGGTTCCTCGTCAGCGACTACGCACACCGCTTCCCCGAGGCGCTGCAGCGGCTCGGGCGCTTGCTCGCCGAAGGAGAGCTGAGCTACCGCGAGGACGTCACCGAGGGGCTCGAGAACGCTCCCGCAGCGTTCATCGGCATGCTCCGCGGCGAGAACCGCGGCAAGACGCTCGTCAAGCTTCGCTAGACGGGCCCGCAACGGACATGTCGGGGCCAGGACCCGACACGTCCGTAGTGGACGTGCGGGGTCCTGGCCCCGCCACGTCCGCGCCGGACACGGCCGAAGCGGCGAGTGGCACGCGCCTACGAGACCGGGACGCCGGCGGCCTGGAGCGCGCGGCGCAGCATCAGCGCGTTCGCCGGCGCCTGCGCGACCTCGCCCTTGGACGGGTCGCCCGCGACCTCCTCCGGCTCGAGCCCTTCCAGGCCGGTCGTCGGCATCGCGGAGCGGCCGTTGTTGTTGAACATCGCGTAGACCGAGTCCGTCTCGCCGGCGAGCTCCCGCAGCGGCCCGACCCATTCCGCCAGCTCTGCCTCGGAGTACAGGTAGTCGAAGCGGTCCGCGGCGCTGCCCGTGCGCTTGTTCCACGTGCCCGCGTTCCGGCCGTGGAAGCGGACGTAGGCGGTCCCGCTCGTTCGCGCGACGACCGTGGGAACGAGATTCTTCGCATCCGTCTTGGGCGCGTCGACGATCACGTACGTGGCGCCGATCGACTCGAGGAAGGCCAGGGTCCGATCGCGGTTCTCCTCGTCGAGCCAGCTGCGGTGGCGGAACTCGACCAGCGGCTCGTCGCCCCCGAGCTGCTCGACCGCCCACGCGATGTAGTCGAGCGAGGCCGGCTTGTGGACGACGTAGGAGGGGAACTGGAGCAGGATCCCACCCAGCTTCCCGCGCTCGCGCAGCGGCTCGAGCGCCCGGTGGAAGCGGCGGAAGACCTCGGCGCGCAGCTCGCGCGGCGGCCGGTCGACTCGGCCCCGCCCGTCGACCGGCATCACGTCGCGCAGGTCCTCCGGCAACGACTCGAGCTTGACCGGGTGGCGGGTCATCAGCCCGAACGCCTTCACGTGCATGACGAACCCGTCGGGTGTCCGCTCGGCCCAGTTCGCCACGAGCTCTGCGTCGGGGAGCCGGTAGTAGGTCGAGTTCGCCTCGACCGTGTCGAAGCGCTCGGCGTAGTGGCGGATCCGGGCCTCGCCCGTGCGGACGTTCCGCGGGTACCACACCTTCGTCAGCGTCTCGTCCGCCCACGAGCAGGTGCCGACGCGGACGGTGGCGCTCATCCCGCGATCGTAGACCGCAGGACGAGCGCCACCGAACCGGAGCTAGCTCGCGACGATCGTCAGCTCGCGCGAGGCGAGGCCGCCGTTGGCGGTGTTCGCCTCGAGCCTCACGACGTACGTCGTCTTCTTGGCGGGCCTGAAGCCCGTCAGCCGGAACCGTGCGACCGCGTCGGGCCCGAGCGTCGTCGCCGGCTGGCCGTTCGCGACGACCTTGCCGCGCAGGTAGACGCGGAACGTGATCCCGATCGTGTCGCCGGAGCGGAGGTTCGCGGCGAGCTCCCGCAAGGGGACCGCCACCGCGGGCGAGGCGATACCGCCGCGGACCCTGACGAGCGGGTTCCTGGCGTCGACCGACTTCGCGGCCGCGCGGAAACGGGCGAGCGCCGGCTTGGCGGCGCCGCTCTTCGTCAGCATCCCGCTCTGCCAGACGCTCGTCGCGTCGTCCCGGAAGATGAACCACACGAACATGTCGACGCGCGGATCCTTCTTCGCGAGCCCGATTGCCTGCGTCGTGTACGCGGCCTGCTGGGCGCGCGAGACGCCCTTCGGCTCGCCGTCCTGCTTCGTCTCGTGGCCGTACTCGGTGATCCAGATCCGGACGCCCTTGCGCTTGAACCACGTGTCGAGCGACTGCTCGAAGCGCGTCAGCGACGACAGGGTCACGTTCGGCCACTTCACCTTCTGCGTCGGCTTCAGGTACTGCGGCGTCGGATAGGGATGGTGCGCCCACGCGGCGAACTTGAGGCGCGGGTTCGCGGCGGCGACGAGCTGCGCGAAGCGGCCCGGCGAGTGCGTGTCCGACTTGCCGTTCAGCTTCTTGTCGCGGCCGTGCGAGGAGGTCGAGCCGATCGCGACCTGCGCGCGCGCGTTGCCGGCCTTGATCCCTGCGTACGCGGCGGCGTACATCTTCGCGTAGAGCCGGGGGCCGACCGAGCGACCCTGCGCGTCGAACTGCGGCGAGAGGAACAGCTGCAGGTTCGACTCGTTCCAGACCGAGTAGCGCCCGACGAACGGGTACTGGGCGTAGCGGCCGGAGTACCGTGCCGCGAGGGCGCGGGAGAAGTTCTGCAGGTCGGCGACCCGCGTCGGGACGTTGTTCGGCGTCTTGCCGCCGTTGGCCCACTTCGGCGTGCCCCAGATCGTGATGATCACTTCCAGTCCGCGCTGCTGCGCGTTGCGGACGAGCTCGTCGATGTCCGAGAAGCGATACGCGGGGTCGAAGGGGTTCGCGGCGTTGGCCGGGCGGGTCGGCGCGGTCTTCGACCAGTCGACCAGCGTGCGCACGATCGTGGCGTTGGCGCCACGCGCCTGGTCGAGCACCTCGGTGCGGTTGTCGTTCCAGCGGAAGGCGACGTCGTCGTGGAAACCGACGTACATCCGCGGCGCCGAGCTTGCGACCGCCGGTGAAAGCAGTGCTGCAAGGGCCGCGACGAGGAACAGCTGCGTCGCTCGTTTCACGGGCATCTCCTTTGCAAATGATACGGAACGGTAAGGGTAGCGACCCCGTGTGAGGACGGTGTTAGCTCCGCTTTCGGCTTGCCCGCGCAGTTCAGGCGGCGGTGCGGAGCGCTTCGATCTCGCGTGAGACCGCGAGCCGTTCCAGTGCAGTCGCCTCGATCTGGCGAACCCGCTCACGCGTGATCCCCAGCCGCCGGCCGATCTCTTCGAGCGACTGCGGCTCCTCGACGCCGAGGCCGTAGCGCAGGTTCAGCACGACGCGCTCGCGCTCGGGAAGGGTCTCGAGCGCCTCGTGGAGGGTGGTCTCCGTGAGGCTGACCTCGACCTCCTCCTCGACTCCGCCCGCCGCGACACCGACGAGGTCGCCGATCGATGCGTCGTTGTCGTCGCCGAGCGGCTTGTCGAGGCTCGTCACGGCGCGGGCGGCCTCCCGGACCTCCTTCAGGTGCTTCAGCGAGATCTTCGAGGCCTCGCAGACCTCCTCGTCGGTCGGCGGCCGGCCGAGCTTGGCCGTCAGCTCACGCTCGGCGCGCCCGATCTTCTGCTCGCGGTCGGCGATGTGGACGGGGATGCGGATCGTGCGCGACTTGTTCGCGACGCCGCGCTGGACCGCCTGCCGGATCCACCACGTCGCATAGGTCGAGAACTTGTAGCCCCGGCGCCAGTCGAATTTCTCGACGGCGCGGATCAGGCCGATCACGCCCTCCTGGATCAGGTCGAGCAACGAGAGCCCGTGCCCCTGGTACTTCTTCGCGATCGAGACGACGAGCCGGAGGTTCGAGTTGATCATCCGGTTCTTGGCGGTGAGGTCGCCCGCCTCGATCTTCTTGGCCAGCTCGACCTCCTCGGCCGCCGTCAGGAGCGGGTAGCGCCCCGCCTCGTTCAGGAAGAGCTGGAGGGAGTCGGTCGTAGCCGCGGCGAGGTCGCCGTTGACGTAGGTCGCGTCGGTGCCGGTGGCGCGACCGCAGTCGTCGGAGAGGCTGATGCCGCGCTCCTCGAGCTCCTGGTAGAGCGCCTCGAGCTCCTCGTCCTCCAGCTCCAGTTCCTGAATCGCGGCGCTGAACTCGGAGAGGTTGAGGCAACCGGCATCCTCGCCGGCCTCGAGCATCGGTGCGAGTGTCTCGCGGGCCATCGGAGTGGTCTTCCCCGCCGCCGGGCGACCGTAACCCCTATCCGAAACAGCCATCTGGCGCCGGGACGGGCCGACTGCGATCGTGACGAAGTTGGCACGAACCCGTTTCCCACCCGTTCGAGGCGCGTCCCTAGCGTGGATCGTGTCGTCGAACAGGAGGTCGGAGATGTCCCCACGCGTGTGGTTGGCGGTCGTGGCCGTATTCGCGGTCGCGGTCCCGTCGGCTGCGGCCGGGAACGGGAACGGCAAGGACAAGGACCGGAGCGAGTTGGCGAAGGCGTCGGCGGAGTTTGCCCCCGAACGGGTGTCGCATCGTGCGCTGACGCGCCAAGAAGCGATCGCGAGCGGGCTCCCCGAAGCCGACGTGCCGGAGGAGTCGGTCATGGCGGCGGCCGCGTTCGCCGTCTCGGCGGCGGCCGGCGGCTGCTGGCAGCAGGCCTGGCACCACCACGCCGGCCTGTGGCCGTACGACCGCCACATCTGGCAGCAGACCACCTGGTGCGGGAACGGCAGCACGATCACGTCCCGCTCGTCGGTCTCGTGGCCGGGAACCGGCCCGGCCTGCGGCACGAACTGGGGCCCGAGCACATGGAAGGCAGGGGGCGGCGCCGGCTACTCGAGCGTCGACGTGAGCACGCGCGGAGGCTTCAGCTGCAACGTCGCCTTCCTCGGGAACATGCAGTTCTGGCTCTGGATGACGGTTCGCTACTACCCGTGGGGTAGCTCGGCCCTGGCGGGGTACGGGTACTGAATGGAACTCCGTCGGATCCTGTTCCTCGTCGTGCTCGCTCTCGTCGTCGTGGTGGCGGTGACGTTGATCGTCGCGACCTGGGATCAGGGGCCGCCGACCCGCTCCGACACGGCCGGGCAGCCGATCGCGTTCGGCTCCCCGGCCGTGTCGTAGACTTTCGGGCGTGATCTGGGAGCTCGTGTTCATGCTCGTGATCCTGAAGATCCCGGTGGTCTATCTCTGCTGGGTGGTCTGGTGGGCGGTTCGCGCCGTGCCGCAGCCGCTCGAAGGGGCGGGTCGCCTTGCCCTCGCCGGCCCACGGCCGCCGGAATGCGAGCCCGGGTGCGACTGGCGCCGCCGCCGCTCCACGCCCCTGCGGCGGGGCCCGCGCCCGCGCGGCGGCGGACGCGTCGCCAGGCCGGAACGGAGCGCCGGCGCTCGCGGTAGGGTGGCGGCGTGAGCTCGTACGAGAGCACCGACGCTCATCGCTGGTCGACCGCCGACACCGTCGCCGGCTTCCTCGCGACGCTGTCGATCTTCGCCAGCGCGCTCGGCCTGATCTGGCGTCCGATCCGGCTCATCCCGTTCGCGATCCTGATCGCACTGATCGCCGCCAGGATGTCCGCCCGCAACGAGCGGATCGCCTGGTATGCCGTGGTCGCGGGCGTGGTCTGCTGGACGGTCGGGATGACGATCGCCGTTATCACCAAGAATCCCCTGTACTAGCGACCGATCCGCGGCGGGACCGCTGGTACAACACACCCTGTGAGCGCGCACGACGTCGACGGGCTGAACGCGGGCTACGCCCGGCTGCTGCTCGAGGACTACCTCGAAAACCCGGACGCCGTCCCGGCAGAGTGGCGCGCTCTTTTCGAGAGCGGCGACAGCGAGCTCGTCGCCTCGCATCCCGGCCTGCTCCGCCTGCTCGAGAAGCTCGAGCGCGACAACGGCGCCAACGGCCACGCGGTCGCCGCCTCTCCGCCGGACGTGCTTCCGGCCGACGTCGCCGCTCCCGCTCCCGCGCCTGCCGCCGCTCAGATCGACGAGACGCTGCTCGGCGGTGTCGCCGCGGCGATGGCGCTCGTCAAGGCCCACCGCATGCACGGACACCTCGCCGCCCGCCTCGACCCGCTCGGATCCGAGCCGCTCGGCGATCCCGCGCTCGACGAGACACGGCTGATCCCGCCGCTGACGCCCGAGCTGCAGGAGCGCATTCCCGCACAGCTCCTGCGCGTCCACGTCCCGGGCGAGACGCTCCGGGAGGCGCTGCCGAACCTCCGCGCGGTCTACAGCGGCACGATGGCCTACGAGATCGAGCACCTCTCCGACCACGCCGAGCGCGTCTGGCTGCGGCAGGCGATCGAGTCGAGCCGCTACCGCCAGCCGCTCGCGCCCGAGGAGCGGATCCGGCTGCTGAAGTCGCTCGCGCGCGCCGAGGGGTTCGAGCAGTACCTGCGCCGTTCGTTCCTCGGCCAGAAGCAGTTCTCGCTCGAGGGTCTCGACGCGATGATGCCGATGCTCGACGAGTCGATCGAGCTCGCCGCCGACGCCGGCGCGCACGAGGTCGTGATCGGGATGGCGCACCGCGGCCGCCTGAACGTGCTCGTCCACACCGTCGGCCGCTCGTACGAGTCGATCCTGCGCGAGTTCGAGGGCGAGCGGACGATCGACGCGGTCGTCGTCAACGACGAGGGCGGCACCGGCGACGTCAAGTACCACCTCTCGGCCACTGGCACGCGCAAGACGGCGTCCGGCGAGGTGACGATCACGCTCGCGCCGAACCCGAGCCACCTCGAGGCGGTCGACCCCGTCGTCGAGGGCTGGACGCGCGCGGAGCAGACGGATCGCTCGAGTGGAGCGGGGATCCACGATCCGTCGGTCGCGCTGCCGATCCTGATTCACGGCGACGCGTCGTTCGCGGGCCAGGGCGTCGTCGCCGAGACGCTGAACCTCTCGAGCCTCGACGGCTACACGACCGGCGGCACCCTCCATCTGATCTCGAACAACCAGGTCGGTTTCACCACGAACCCGAACGAGGGCCGCTCCACGCGCTACTCGAGCGACCTCGCCAAGGGGTTCGACATCCCGATCGTCCACGTCAACGCGAACGACCCGGAGGCGGCGATCGCTGCGGTGCGCCTGGCGCTCGCCTACCGCCAGGAGTTCGGCCACGACATCGTCGTAGACCTGGTCGGCTACCGCCGGTTCGGGCACAACGAGCAGGACGAGGCCGCCTACACGCAGCCGCTGATGGTCGCGCAGATCGCGGCACAGCCGACGGTCGGCCAGCTCTACTCCGCGCAGCTCGTCGCCGACGGCGTCCTGAGCGAGGAGGACGCGAAGGCGCTGTTCGAGGAGACGCAGGCCGAGCTGCGTGCCGCGCACGACCGGCTGAAGGCATCGATCGCGGAGCCGCGCCCCACCCGGGAGGGGCGGATCCCGGCAGACACCGGGGGCGCGGTCGTGACGGCCGTCCCGGCCGAGCGGCTCGAGTCGCTCAACGAGCAGCTCCTGCAGCTCCCGGACGGCTTCGAGGGGAACCAGAAGCTGCTCAAGCAGCTCGAGCGGCGCCGCGAGCGGATGGCCGAGGGCGGGATCGACTGGGGCCAGGCCGAGGCGCTCGCGTTCGCAAGCCTCCTGGTCGAGGGGATCCCGATCCGCGTGTCGGGGCAGGACACTGAGCGCGGCACGTTCTCGCACCGGCACGCCGTCCTCCACGACCAGCGCACCGGTGAGACGCACGCGCCGATCCAGTCCCTCCCGGACGCGGGCGCCTCGATCGAGATCTACAACTCGCCGCTCTCCGAGTACGCCTGCCTCGGCTTCGAGTACGGCTATGCGGTCGCCGCTCCGGACGCGCTCGTGCTCTGGGAGGCCCAGTACGGCGACTTCGTCAACGGCGCTCAGATCGTGATCGACCAGTTCCTCGTCGCCGGCCTCTCCAAGTGGGGCCAGACCTCACGGCTGACCCTCCTGCTCCCGCACGGCTACGAGGGGAACGGCCCCGAGCACTCGAGCGCGAAGCTCGAGCGGTTCCTCCAGCTCGCCGCGCAGGAGAACATCCGTGTCGCGAACGTGACGACGGCGGCGCAGTACTTCCACCTCCTGCGCCGGCAGGCGCTCGACGCGACGGCCCGGCCGCTCGTCGTGATGACGCCCAAGGGGCTGCTGCGCCTGAAGCAGGCGAGCTCGTCGCCGGCCGACCTGTCCGAGGGGCGCTTCGAGCCGGTGCTCGACGACCCGGACGTCGACCGCGATGCAGTCACGAGGCTCGTGCTGACGTCGGGCAAGCTCTACTACGACATCCAGGGCCACGAGGACCGGCCGCATGCCGGATCGGTCGGCGTCGCCCGGATCGAGCAGCTCTACCCGTTCCCGGTCGAGCCGGCCGCGGCGCTGACGGGGTCCTACCCCAACCTCCGCGAGCTGGTCTGGGCCCAGGAGGAGCCGCAGAACATGGGCGCCTGGCGGACGATCCGCCACCGGCTCGAGGCGGCCGCGCCCGAGGGCGTCCCCGTTCGCTACGCCGGCCGGCCATGGCGCGCGAGCCCGAGCGAGGGCTACCCGACCGCGCATCGCGTCGAGCAAGACAGGATCGTCCGCGAGGCGCTCGGGACGACCGCGCTCGGAACCGCCTAGCGTGCGCTAGCGCTTCGGCTTGCGGCGGGCGAGGACCGCCGCGGCGACCTTGGGCCCGTGCGTGCGCGCTGCCTGGACGACCCGCTTGCGCTGGGCGGGCGGCAGCCGGCGCCAGAGATGGAACGCTCCGAACGCGATGCCGAGCGGGCTCGTGGGGCGAAGGCGAGGCATGGCGCTCATCTTCGCACAGGCGGCCGACGGGCCGCCGCGACTACTTCTTCTTGCCCCTGTCCTTGTCGTGGCCCTTGCCGCGATGCTCGCCGTCCTCCGGGTCGCCGTCGTCACCCTCCGCGCCGTCGAGGTCGTCGACGGCCGGGACGACCTCCGGAGCCTCGACGCCGTGGGCGGCCTCGACGTGCTCGTCGCGCTTGCCGTGCTCGTCCTTCTTCTCGCGCTTCGGCTTCTTCGCCTTCTTCGGCTTCTTGGACACCTCGTCGTCGTCCGAGGCGGAGCCCGACGCGAGCGTCCGAACGACGGGATCGGGCGTCGGCCGGGGGGTCGGAGTCGGCACCGGTGCGGGAGCGGGGGCTGGAGTGGGAGTGGGGATGGGCGCGGGAGCGGGCGGGGGCGTCGCCGCGAGCGGCGGCGGCGGCGGCGGGGACGGCGTGGGGCGGGCCGCGACGGCCGGGGCGGGCCGGGGAGCCCGGGAGACGACCGACGTACGGACGGCGGCCCGCGCGGGCGCGGCAGCACGCGGCTTGGGAGTTGCGCGCCGGGGAGCGGCCGGCCGTGCGACGCGGACGGGCTCAGGAGCTGCAGGCGCGACCCGGATCACCGGGACACGACTCGGTGCGGGCGCTGCGAAGGACGGCGGCGCCGGCTCGGGCACGGCCTCGTCCACGATCAGCTTCGGGAAGGCCATCGCCCCGGCCCCGCCCAGCACCGCGAGCGCTACCGTGAGCGCGCGCAAGAACATCAGTCTCATGGAACTCCCCCTCCCTGCCGAAAACACTCCCAGGGGACTTATCGGCAGAGACGCGGGGAACTGAAGGGCCAACATGCTGGGGAGCTTCAAGATCAAGCTGGTCGGCACGTTCCTGGCGCTCTCGGTCGTGCCACTGGCCGCTGCGTTCTGGGGATTCAGCGCCGTTGCGGAGCGCAGCGTCACCGGGAGCGTCGACGATCGCCTCGAGGCGGGCCTCAACGCCGCGCTCGCCGCGATCGAGGACGAGCGGCAGGCCGCAGCGGACGCGGCGCAGCGCCTCGGTAGCGACAGGGCGTTCCAGGCCGCCCTCGCGAGTCGCGACCGCGATGCGATCGCGAAGCTCCTGCCGGCGTCGCCACCGCTCCGCGTCGAGACGCCGGACGGCTTTGCCGTCGGCAAGGCCCCGCGCAGCGCCGCCGAGACGACCATCTCGCTCGTGGGGCCGGGCAACCGCTCCGCGACGTTGATCGCGTCGGTCCCGCTGACGAAGCAGCTGGCCGAGCGCCTCCACGCCCGTTCCGGGCTGACCGCTCCGGACGAGCTCGTGTTCGTCGACGACGAGCGGCAGGTCGGTGCTGCTTCGAGTCCGGACGTCGCCGGGTCGACGGAGCTGACCCCGGGGCGGATCGAGACGGCGATGATCGGCGACCGCGAGTTTCGCGCGATCGGCGCCCGGCTCGTGCCCGAGAGCGCTGCGATGCTCGCCGCAGTGACGCCGAGCTCCGTGATCGCGTCCGAGAAGCAGAGCGTGCTCGGTCGCCTCCTGGTCGGGCTGATCGGCTCGCTCCTCCTGATCGCGTGCGTCGCCTACCTGGCCGGACGCTCGATCGTCGGAGCGCTGGGGCGGCTCGCCGACGCTGCCCATTCGATCGCCGCCGGCAGGCTCGAGGAGCGCGTCTCCGTGCGCGGCCGCGACGAGTTCGCGCAGCTCGGCCGCGCCTTCAACCAGATGGCGTCCCAGCTCGAAGGACGGCTCGAGGATCTCGAGGACGAGCGCCGCCGCCTGCGCGAGGCGAACGCCCGCTTCGGCGACGCTCTCGCCTCCGCCCTCGACCCCGAGCAGCTCCGGCGCGTCATCGTCGAGTCGGCGGTCGAGGCGACCCAGGCCGACGGAGGCGTCGTGATCGCCGAGGACGGCTCGTACGTCGAGACCGGCGACGTCGGCGCGGGCGGCGAGCGGCTCGACTTCGAGCTGACGAGCGGCAGGCGCAGCTTCGGCCGCCTCCTCCTCGTCGGCGAGGACTTCGACGCGGAGGAGCGGATGACGGCCGCGTCGCTCGCCGGCCAGGCGGTCGTGGCGCTGGAGAACGCGCGCCTGCACCGGATGGTCGAGCGCCAGGCGCTCGTAGACGGGCTGACCGGCCTCGCCAACCGCCGTCAGGCGGACGAGGCGCTCGCGAGCGAGATCGCACGCACCGAGCGCCTCGGCGGCCCGGTCGGGCTGATCCTCGCGGACGTGGACGACTTCAAGGCCGTGAACGACCGCTTCGGGCATCCGACGGGCGACGTCGTCCTCCGCGACCTCGCGGAGACGCTTCGCGAGAACATCCGCGAGATCGACACGGCGGCGCGCTGGGGCGGCGAGGAGTTCGCGCTCATCCTCCCGGGCACCGACCTCGAGGGTGCGGCTCAGGTCGCCGAGCGGATCCGGGCCGCGCTCGCCGAGCGCGAGATCCTCTCGGTCGACGGCGTGCCGCTCCATGTCACCGCCAGCTTCGGCGTCGCGACCTCGAACGCGGCGACGACGGTGCAGCAGCTCGTCGAGGCGGCCGACGAGTCGCTCTACCGCGCCAAGCGCGCCGGCAAGGATCGTGTTTACGCCGGGAAGGATCCGGTTACTCGCTTGTAGCAAAAGCGGCGAGAGCAGGTGATTTTTCCGGCTCGTACGCTAGACTGCGACCCTCGCAGGATCGTTTCTGTCCCCCACTACGGAGACCCCTATGCCGGTTGAGACACCTTCGTTGTTCGCCCGTGTGATCCAGGATCATCTCGAGCTGAAGCGCCGCAATGCCGAGCTCGAGCCCGCGATGCCCCTCCAGGGCTACCGCATCGACGATCCGTTCAACAACCATCCGCTCTTCAAGACCGAGGAGCAGGCCCGCCTCGAGGAGACGATGGACGGCGACGAGCCGGCCGTCTCGCTGGACTCGATCCCGCTCACCTGGCCCGGTGAGGAGTCGGTGGAGAACGTCACCGCCGAAGGCGAGACGTCCGAGGACTCCAGTCTCTGGTCGAAGTCGCGCGACTTCGACTGGGGCGACTGACCTTCCGGCACCGCGTTTTCTCCCTTCACTCGCGCGGGGGATCTCCCCGACGGCCCGTGACGGCGATGAGTAGTCGTCACTCTGTTGTCCAGGGAGGAATCACACATGCGGAAGTTTCTGTGGATGTGCGCCGTTGCGCTGGCCGTTGCCGCGCCCGCACAGGCGAACGACGGCGGGGCCAAGGGCCGTGAGCTGAAGATCTCCGGTGCGATCGTGAAGGCGTCGGACAAGGCCGTCTCCGTCGAGAACCTCGTCGGCGACGCGGTGCTCACCTGTGCGGTGCCTGCACGGCTCGCCGAGAAGGCTGCCGCGTTCGAGGTCGGCGACAAGGTGCGCATGCTCTGCGTGCGCTATCGCGGCCGCCGGGCGATGCTGATCAAGCTGGAGCGGCTCGGCGAGCGGGCGAAGCGGCCCGAGAAGCCTGCCGTCGAGAAGCAGGAGGCAGCCGGCCCGATCGTCGAGCTCGGCGACGCGGCGATCGTCGTCCAGTCGTCCGAGGGCCGGCTCGCGTGCCGCGTCCCGGAGGAGAAGCAGGCGAAGCTGGACGGCCTGAAGCTCGGCGACAAGGTCAAGATCGCCTGCGCCGGCGGCATGCTCGTCGGTCTCGAGCGTTACCACGCCGCCGACAAGCCGGCCCCTGAGGAAGTCCGGATCTACGGCGTCGTCGCGGCGTTCTCGCGCGCGTCGGTCACCGTGCACGGCGAGGCGGGCTCGCTGACGTGCGCGGTGCCGGTGGCGCTCGCCGAGAAGCTCGCCGGGCGCTTCTCGCTCGGCGACCGCGTCAAGATGATGTGCCGCGGCTCCGAGCTGACGTATCTCGAGAAGACGGCCTAGGCGGCCGGCAGCGAGTCCTCGACGAGCTGATGGGCCAGGCGGCGGAACGGTCCGTCCTGGCCCCTCAGCTCGCGCTCGGTCCCGCGCTGGACGACCCGGCCGTGCTCGAGCACCAGGATCTCGTCCGCGCGGCGGACGGTCGCGAGCCGGTGAGCGATGATGATCGACGTCCGGCCGGCCAGTAGCCGGTCGAACGCCTTCTCGATCACGATCTCGGTCGGCCTGTCGATGTTCGAGGTCGCCTCGTCGAGGATCAGGATCCGCGGGTCGGCGAGGAGCGCCCGCGCGATCGAGATCAGCTGGCGCTCGCCGGCCGACAAGCCCGAGCCGCCCTCGCGGACGACGTGGTCGAGCCCGTGGTCGAGCCGGGCGGCGACGCGGTCGACGCCGACCGCCGCCGCGGTCGCCCGGACCTCCTCGTCCGAGGCGTCGGGCTTCGCGAAGCGGATGTTGTC
>JANPKC010000223.1:0-4811 GCA_031425855.1 Actinomycetes bacterium
GACGCCCTGCTCGCGGGTCGTGAAGAACGGCTCGAAGATCTGCGCCAGCGTCCCGTCGTCCATGCCGGTGCCGGTGTCGCTGCAGACCAGCTGGACGAGATCGTTGCCGTCGTTGCGGGTCTCGACCACGAACCGGCCGCCGGTGGGCATGGCATCCCGGGCGTTGACGGCGAGGTTGACGACCACCTGCTCGATCTGCCCCGGGTCGGCTCGGACGATGCCGAGCCCTTCAGCGCTGCGGATCTCGAGCTCGACGTCTTCGCCGAGCATCCGCTGCAGCAGTGGGCTGAGCTCGGCGACGACCGTGTTCAGGTCGACGGGGCGCGGCTTCAGGACCTGCCGGCGACCGAAGGCGAGCAGTTGCTTCGTCAGCTCTGCGGCCCTGTCGGCGGCGCGGACGATCTCGCCGAGGTCGCGGCGCAGCTCGCCGTCGCCGTTCGCCCGCTCGAGCAGCAGCGTCGCGTAGCCGGTGATCCCCGTCAGCAGGTTGTTGAAGTCGTGGGCGACGCCGCCGGCCAGGCGGCCGAGGCTCTCGAGCTTCTGCGCGCTGAGCAGCTCGGTCTCGAGTTGCTTGCGGTCCGTGATGTCGCGCAGGAAGGCGATGTGCTGGCCGGGGCGGAAGTTCGGGCGTGCGGACGCTTCGGCGGTCCGGATGGTGCCGTCCGCGCGCAGCGTCTCCCACTCCTCGAGCACCGGCGGCCCGCTGAGGTACGTCTGCCACTCCTCCTCGATCGCGCCCAGTCGATGCGGCGGCAGGAAGTCGTCGATGCGCTTCCCGATCAGGTCGCGCTTCGCGACGCCGAGGTAGTCGCACGCCGACGGGTTCACGTCGAGGTAGCGCCGCTCGTCGTCGGTGATGAAGATCGCATCGAGCGCCGTGTCGAAGACGGCACGCAGCTTTTGCTCGTGCTCCCGCAGGACCCCCTCCGAGCGCTGGCGCGCCACCGCCGCGGCGAGCAGGCTCGAGGCCGTGCGCAGCGCGTCGAGCTCGGCGGGGCTCCAATCGCGCTCGGTCGTGCAGTCGTCGAAGCCGATGTAGCCCCACCACTCGCCCTCGACGAAGATCGGGACCGCCGCGATCGCGAGCACATCCTGCGACTCGAAGACGACACGTTCCTCGTCGGAGAAGTCGCGCACCTTCCCCGCGAAGAGCTCGTTGCGCCCGGCGACCTGCTCCAGCCGCGCGAGCCCGACCTCTTCGAAGCTCATCTCCTGCATAAGCGGGTTGTCGAGTTCGGCCGTGATCCCGTCGGCGACCCACTCGAAGCGCTGGCTCGCGACTCGCTTGCCGTCTGCGCGTGTGCCGCACTCGAACAGGTAGGCCCGGCTCGCCTGCGCGGCGACGCCGAGGCGCCGGAGCAGGTCGTCGGCGGCCGTCTCCCAGGTCGGCTCTGCCAGGAGGCGCGCGGCGGCGTGACTGACGGCGTCCAGGATCGCATCGCGTCGGCGGATGTCCTGCTCGATCCGCTTGCGCGCGACAGCTGCTGCGACGAGGCCCGCGGCGGCCCGGAGCGCGTCCGTCTCGGCGGCGCTCCAGTCCCGCTCCCGCTCGCAGTCCTCGAAGCCGATGAAGCCCCACCAGTCCCCGTCGACGAAGACCGGGACTGCAAGGACGGAGAGCATCTCGGCGAGCTCCATCGGCTCGCGCTCCTCGGGCGGGAGATCGCGGATGTGGCTGCTGAGCGGCTCGCCCGCGGCGAGCGTTGCCGCCCAGCGCGGGAAGTGGGGTGCCGGAATGACGTGCCCGAGCCGCGGGTCGTCGACGATCTGAAGCTCCCCCGACGACGACCAGAGCGCGCGGCGGATGCACCAGGGCACCGGCCCGTCGCCGGGAACGTTCTCGAACACGTACGCGCGGCTCGCGTCGGTCGCCTCCCCGAGCACGCGCATCAGGTCGACCGTCGCGCTGTCCAGGTCGGGCTCCTTGAGGAAGTGCTCGGCGGCCGCGCTGACCGCTTCGAGGATCGCATCCCGGCTGCGCAGGTCGCGCTCGGCGAGGCTCCGCTGCTCGCGCGCCTCGGCGCCCGCCAGCACCGTCGCCAGCTGCTCGGCGACGTCGGAGAGCACCGTTACCTCGTCGGCATGCCAGCGGCGTGGCCCGGGAGTGTTGAACCAGAGGACGCCGACGAGCCGCCCGTCGCGGCGCAGCGGCACGTCGACGGCCGAGCCGACCCCGTGACGGTCGAGCTCGTCCTTGACGTCGGCCAGCCAGTCCGTCGTGGAGATGTCGGGGATCACGAGCGGTCCCGCTTCGAGCCGCTCGAGATAGCCCGGGATCGCCAGCGTGTCCGGAATCGGCCCGTTGTGCTCGGTCGAGTAGCGCGTGCGGAGCGTCTGCTCCGGGCCGATCTCGACGAAGGTGACGTTGACGTCGCCGACGGCGACGGCCAGCAGGCGCGCAGCCTCCGCCACGATCTCCGCGGGCGTGCGCTCCTCCGCTGCCAGCCCGAGGATGCCGACGAGCAGCTCGAGGCGCATGCTGTCCTGCTTCCGCGGGGTCGCGTCCTGCATGTACCCGTGGGACATCACCGGCTTGCCGTCCTCGTCGTAGATGATCACCTCGTCGTCCCGGACCCAGACGGTGCGGCCGTCGCGGGCGATCAAGCGGTACTCGTCGGGGCCGGGGGTGTTCCCGGTCCGGTTGCGGTCCGCGACGCGCATGAGGATCTGCTCGCGGTCGTCGGGGTGGAGCGACTCGCGCCAGAGGTTTGCGTTTCCCAGCCACTCCTCGCGTGTGTAGCCGAGCAGCCGCTCGATCTGGGGGCTGACGTAGATCGGCGTGCACGCCTCGTCCACCTCGTCCACGTAGACGACGAGCGGCAGCTGTTCGACGATCTCGCGGAAGTCGACTCGCGTCATAGCACCCGTCATCGGTCGTTCGGGCGGAAAGATGAGGGATCAGCTGGCCGAGGCGGCGCGAAGCTGCTCGCGCGTCTCGAGCAGTGCTCGGGCATCACCTTCACGTCGCCGAGCACGGTACTCGTTCAGCAGCGCGAACGCCGACTGCCCGCGGTGGACGACGAGGCTCTCCTCGACCTCGCCTGCGGCCTCCGCGCAGAGCGGGCAACCGGGCAGCTCGTCCGCCTGCGAGACGTACTCGAGGCGCCACGGCGCCCAAAGCTGCTTCGGCATCGGAAGGATCCTCTCAACTTCGGCGCGCGTCGGCCGACGACCTGGACGTGAGCATTGCGGCCAAGCCCACGTGCGTCGTCGCCGACGACCATCCGCCCGTCCTCGAGAGCGTCTCGCGCTACCTCGACGTCCAGGGATTCCGCGTCGTCGGGCGTGCGAGCAACGGTGACGAGGCGGTCGCGCTCGTCGAGTCGCAGCGCCCTGCGCTCGCCGTCCTCGACCTGCGCATGCCCGGGCTCGCCGGTGCCGCCGTGATCCGGCGCGTTGCGCGGACGACGCCGCAGACCTCCTGCGTCGTCTACTCCGGGTTCGGCGACGCGGCGATCCTGAACGAGGTGCTCGACGCCGGCGCGCGCGGGTACGTGCTGAAGGACGCACCGCTCGACGCCCTCGTCCGCGCGCTCGGAACGGTGTCGGGCGGCGGCATGTACATCGATCCCGCTCTCGCCGACGTGCTGATCCGCACCACGCCCGCTCGTGAGCTGGGCCTCACCGCCCGTGAGCGCGACGTGCTCCGGCTCCTGGCCGACGGGCACTCGAACGAGTCGATCGGCCGCGAGCTCTTCATCTCCCCGGACACCGCCCGCACCCAGCTCGGGACGGCGATGGCCAAGCTCGGCGTCTCCACGCGCACGCACGCGGTCGCCGCGGCACTGCGCCACGAGCTGATCAGCTGAGCCCGGCCGCTCCGCTCGGCTAGCTCATCGACGCCACGAGCGCGTCGCGGCGCGAATGCTCCTTGCCCGTCCGGAACTCGGCGATGTAGGCGTCGAAGTCCCACTTGTCGAGGAACTTCTCCGCCGCCCAGCGCCCCGAGTCGTAGAGCGCGAGCGCTCGCTCGCTCGAGAGGTCGAACTCGGTCGTGCCGACCCCGAGCGTCGGGATCGCGATCGTCCGGGCGTAGTTCGCCTGCTCGACGTAGAGCCGGTCGTGCGCCTCCATCATCGTCTGTGCGAGCGCCTTGACGTAGTCGACCACGGCGCCGGGGCCGCGGCCCGTCATCTTCGCCTTCGGCAGCCGCGCCCCGATCTGCTCCCGCGGCTTCGGCTCGACGAGGAGGAGCCCGAACGTCGGCCACTCGGGGACGTCGCCGTCCTCGCAGTCGAAGAGCCAGACGGGATAGTTCGAGAGCATGCCGCCGTCGACGATCACGTGCATCCGGCCCGTCTTCGGGTTCTCGAACCGCACCGGCTCGAAGAAGACGGGGATGCTCATGCTCATCCGCACGGCGAGCGCCACGTCGAGCTCGTCGGGCTCGATCCCGAGCTTCGTCGCGTCGCGGGGGAGCACGAGCAGCTCGTGCGTCGTCACGTCGGAGGCGATCACCTGCAGCCGCGAGCGGTAGCGGGGATCCTCGGCGAACTCTTCCTGGACGAGGTCGGCGAACGTGCGCACGCCCTTCGCCTCGAGCCGCTCGCGGATCCACTCGAGGAAGCGGTCGCCCTCGTAGAGCCCGAGGTCGAGCAGCATGCTCAGCGAGCGCTCGACGAGCGGCACCTTGTCCTCCCAGGCGCGGTCCTGGAACTGGCGGTAGTCGAGCGAGATGATGATCTCGCGCAGCTCCGGGGCCGAGTACCCCGCCGCGAGCAGCGCGGCGGTGATCGCCCCGGCCGAGGTCCCGGCGATGTTCTGCGGCCGGTACTCGCGCTCCTCGAGCGTCGCGAGCGCGCCGGCGAGGC
>JANPKC010000224.1:0-10183 GCA_031425855.1 Actinomycetes bacterium
CGCTGCCGAAAAATTCGTTCTAAAATCGACAAATGCAGGGGTTTCCCGCGCATGGCTCGCCGTTTCCTAAACCGCGTGCACACGTTCGATTCTTGTCGGGGGCATGACGAAGGCCCGCCGGGCGGGCCTTCGGATCGAGCAGGAGGAAGGACGGCTCAGCTGCAGCCGGGGCGCTGGTTGTTCCTGTCCATGTGGTCGGGGCAGCCGTCGTTGTCGTAGTCGGCCGCGGCGTAGGCAACGGAGCCCGTGAAGCCTGCCATGACGTTGATCAGACCGAAGCCGGTGTTGTAGGTGGCGCGGCCGCCGACGGTCGAGCCGACCTGCGCGAGGTGCGTGCGGAGGGACATGTCCGGGGCGGCGCGCGGCACGTAGGCCCAGCGGTCGTAGTAGCCGTCGCCGTTGTCGTCGAAGTACGCGACCTCGTGACCGACGCGCTGGTCGGTGTCGACGAGCCAGAGGTCCCACCGGCCGTCCTCGTGCGCGTCGTAGGTCATCGCCTCGGCGAACGCGTCACTGCCGAGCGTGTTCCAGACCTTCGTGTCCCAGTCGCAGTCGTTGTCCATGTCGTACCAGGTGACCTCGGCGTAGCCGTTCCCGTTTCCGTCGAGCGTGGTCGCGTCCCAGCAGCGGTCGCCGTCGAGCTGCCAGTACTGCCACCCGGCGGCCTGCGCGGCGCCCGGAGTGACCAGTGCGGCCAGGCCGGCGACGAGGGCGACGAGTCCGATGATCGTGATGCGCTTCATGCCTTCCTCCCTTGCTCCGGGGCCGCTCGGTGCGGCCGATGGGAGGAAGATCGTGGACGGCGCTCAGCGATCGCTCAGCGATCGCTCAGCAGGGCCTGGACCACCTCGTCCATGCTCAGCGCACGGCCCTCGGCCCGCGCCGCCTGAAGCTCCCCGGGCGCGAGCTCGCCCTCGACGAGCGCCGCGGTCGAGTCGATCAGGCGCGCCTCGCTCGCGGGGGCGACGAAGCCGAGGTGCTCCCGCTGGGCCCCGGCTGCGCCGAGCAGGCGTACGGCGTGACGCGTGTCGCCCCGACGTGCTGCGACGGCTGCCAGCACCTCCAGACAGGAGATGGTCATGTCGTCCGAGGAGATCGCGAATGACGACTCGAGCGCAGCCAAGACCTGCTGCTCGGCCCGCTCGTATTCCCCTTCCTCGAGCGCGAGCCCGCCGAGGTTGAGCCGCCGCAGCGCGACCCCGTAAGCGCTGCCGCGCTCGAGGTCGAGCTCGACACTCTCCTCGTAGCGCGCACGGGCGGTCGAAAGGTCGCCAGCGAGGCGGGCGATCTCGCCCAGGTTGTTCAGCGCGGAGCTCTGGAGCCGCTTGTCGCCGAGCTGGCGGCCGAGCTCGAGCGCTTCCGCGAAGGCCTCTCGGGCCTCGTCGAAGTCGCCGACACCGCTCGCGACGACGCCGAGCCGCATCAGGTCGGTTCCGAGCTCGGCCGGCGCGTCCGCTTCGCGCCAATACGCCTGGCTCTCCGAGAGCAGCCGCTTCGCTTCGTCGTACAGGCCCCGCTGACTCGCGATCAGCCCGGCCCGGCCGAGCGCGCGCGCACGCAGCGTGCCGTCGCCGCCGGGCCGCTCGAGCGCGCGGTCGAGAGCGTCGGCTCCTTCTGCCAGCGGCCCGCGGTGGATCCAGAGCGAGGACAGGTTCCGCGCGAGCAGCAGTGACTCGTCGACGCCTCCGTGCTCGAGCAACCAGACGAGCGCGGCGCGAAGGTTGGCGCGCTCCGCGTCCGCGCGCGGCAGCCACGCGGTCAGTTCGTCGCTGTCGAACCACAGCGAACCGGGCTCGGCAAAGGCGAGGTAGTGGGCGGCGTGACGCGACTGGGCCTCAGCGGCTTCGTCCTTCGCCTCCAGCTGCTCGGCCGCGAACTCGCGAATCGTCTCCAGCAGAAGGAATCTCGGCTCGCCGCCCCGCTCCTCGCGTCGCACGAGGCTGTGCTCGATCAACGCCGAGAACGGGTCGAGCACGTCGAGCTCTTCGCGCCCGTAGACCGCCACGGCCGCATCGAGCTCGAAGCCGCCACTGAAGACGGCGAGCGAGCGGAACAGCCGTTGCTCGTCCTCGTCGAGCAGCCGGTAGCTCCAGTCGATCGCGGCGCGCAGCGTCTGCTGGCGCTCGGGCCGGTCGCGGGGGCCGCCGGTGAGGAGGGGCAGCGCCTGCTCGAGCCGGTCGAGGATCGCTTGCGGCGAGAGCAGGCGCGCCCGGCCGGCCGCGAGCTCGAGCGCGAGCGGCAGGCGGTCGAGGCGCTCGCAGATGCCTCGGATCGCCTCCTCGTGCTCGTCCGGCGCTAGCTCCGGCGAGACCGCGCGCGCACGGGCCGCGAACAACTCGACCGCGTCGTCCGGCCGGAGCGGCGCGAGCGGGTACTCGCGCTCGCCGGACAGCCTGAGCGGCGAGCGGCTGGTGGCGAGTACCGTAAGGCCGGGGCAGCACGCGAGCAGCTCGGCGACGAACGGCGCCGCGTCGAGCACCTGCTCGAAGTTGTCGAGGCAGAGCAACAGCTCCGTCTCTCCGATCGCCTCCACGAGCTCGGTCCCGTCCTCGACCTGGAGGGCGAGCGCGATCGTCGCCGGCACGAGGGCCGGCTCGTCGACCGGTGCGAGCTGCACGAGCCGCGCCCCCTCCACGCGGTCGCAGACGGCCTGCGCGAGCCGCGTCTTGCCGATCCCGCCCGGGCCGGTGAGCGTGACGAGGCGCTCGACGCCCACGAGCTCCTCGACCTCGGCGAGCTCGGCCTCGCGGCCGACGAGATCCGTCTGCGGCCTCGGCAGCCGCGCCGGCGCAGCGAGGCTCGGATCCTGGACGAGGATCTTCCGCTCCAGCTCCTGCAGCTCCGGCTTCGGGTCGATCCCGAGCTCCTCCACCAACTGGTTCCGCGTCGCCTGGTAGGCGGCGAGCGCATCGGACTGGCGCCCCGCGCGGTACAGCGCGAGGATCAGGTGCGCGCGCAGCCCCTCGCGGTACGGATGCGCCGCGACGAGCTCCTCGAGCTCGCCGACGAGCTCCGCGTGGCGGCCCGCTTCCAGATCGGCCGCGATCCGGCCCTCGAGCAGCGCGAGCCGCTGCTCCTCGAACCGTGCGACGGCGGCCTGCGCGAACGGCTCGTAGGCGAAGTCCGCGAGCGGCTCGCCGCGCCAGAGCGCGAGCGCCTCGCCGAACGACCCTTCCGCCGCCAGCCGGTCGACCTCGTCCACGTCGAGCTCCCCGGGCGCGACGTCGATCCGGTAGCCCGGCGCCTGCGTGACGATGCGGTCGTCCAGTCCGGCCGGGCGCAGCGCTTTGCGCAGGTCGGAGAGGAACACCTGCAGGGAGCGCGCGGGCGTCGCCGGCGGGCTCTCGCCCCAGAGGCCCTCCGCGAGCGCGTCGACGGAGACGACCTCGTTCGCGCGCAGCAGCAGCAGCGCGAGCACCGCCCGCTGGCGCCGCCCGGGCAGGGCCACCGGCACGCCCTCGCGCCGCACCTCGAGAGGGCCAAGGATGGAGAAGGTCAGCAACCCGTCGGCGGAGCCTATCGGGCTAGCGGCGTGCTGGCGCGTGCCAGACAGAAGGACATCACGCCGGGCCCGACGTCTCCTGCAGGGCAAGAGCGACGGCATCCTCAACAGTGAGCGTCGAGCCCGCTTGCCACGCGCGCTCGAAGGAGACGGCGTCGAGCGCCTGCCGTAGCTGGGTGAGACTCTCCTCGTGCCCGTCGGCGACCCAGCCGGGCACGATCGCACCCTTCTCCTCGTGCCAGGACCTCACCGCGGCGATCAGCTGAACCGCCTCTGCGGCGCGGCCCGCAACCGCAAGCGTGGCGGCGATGTTCGACAAGGACTGGATGATCGCGGAGAACTCGCCGATAGCGACGTCGATCCGTAGCGCCTCAGCGCCCTTTGCGAGTGCGTCAGCGACGCGGGCTTCGTCCCGCGCAAAACCGGCGTGCACGGCAAGCGCGCGCGCCTCAAGCCGCTTGTTGCCGGCTGCGCGCGCCAGGGGGAGGAGCTGCTCGTAGAGAGAGCGAAACCGCTGCTCGTCCCCGAGCTCCCCCGATGCCCATGCGAGCGCACGCAGCGCGAGGAGCGAGTAATGAGAGTCGCCGACCTCGCGGAAGCGTCGCAAGCTTTCCTCGAAGACGGTTTGCGCGGTCTCGAAGTCGCGCTCGCCCGCGGCCGCGTTCCCTTGCAGATAGCGGGCGTGCGCGGCGCCAGCGGAGTCTCCGAAGCGGTCGTAGAGATCGAGGGCTGCGGTCGCCTGCGCTCTGCTCGCGACGAAGTCTCCTGCTGCATTCGTGATCATCGCCAGTCCGCGCAATGCCCGCGCCCGCGCCGGAGTCGGCCGGTCGTCGCGCGTGAGCGCGGTCTCGAGGCGTCGCCGCGGCTCGATGATGTGGCCTCGCATGTACCAGAAGCGCGCGAGAGCCCCGCTCATCTGGAGCACGAGCTGCGTTTCGCCGGCAGCTTCGAAGTCGTCCATCGCGGCGCGAAGGTTGTCGTGCTCCGCCTCCAACCGAAGCAGCCAGCCTTTCGGATCGCTCGCAAGCTGCGGGTACGCCTCTTCGGCCAGAGCGAGAAAGTGATCCGCGTGTTGCCGGCGAAGCCCCTTCGCCTCGCCCGAATGCTCGAGCTGCTCGACAGCAAACTCGCGAATCGACTCGAGCATCCAAAAACGCTCGTCGTCACGGACGCGGAGAAGGCTCTTGTCGACAAGCGACTGCACGATGTCGATGTCCGCGTCGCAGACCATCTCTGCCGCATCCAGCGTGCACCCGCCGCGGAAGACGGCGAGGCGAGCGAACAGGCGCTGCTCCTCGGCGTCCAGGAGCTCGTAGCTCCACTCGATCGTCGCACGGAGCGTCTGCTGGCGCGGATCGGCGCCTCGCCCTGCTTTCAGCAGATCCAGCCGGCTACCGAGGCGCTCGAGGAGCTGCGGAGGGGAGAGCACGCGCACGCGCGCGGCGGCCAACTCGAGTGCAAGCGGCAGCTGGTCCAGCCGCGCGCACAGCTCGCCCAATGCCTGATCGGGAGCGAAGTCGGGCTTGACCGAACGGGCTCGTGCGCAGAAGAACCTGACCGCCTCCGCCGACTCGAGCGGCGGCACGGGGTAGGCCTGCTCGCCTGCCAGCGTGAGCAGCTCGCGGCTGGTGACGAGCAACTCGAGATTCGGGCAGCTGAGAAGTAGCTCTCCGAGCCCGGGTGCGGCCTCGACCAGGTGCTCGAAATTGTCGAGCAGGAGCAGTAGGCGTTTGTCCGCGACGTGGGTGGCGAGATCATCCGTTGCGCCCACGGCCCGTCCGACTTCCTCTGCCACGAACGCTGGATCCCGCAGGGCAGCGAGCGGCACCCAGAAGATGCCGTCGGGGTAGCGGTCTGAAGCCTCCGCAGCCGCCTGGAGGCCGAGCCGGGTCTTGCCGGTGCCGCCGGGGCCGGTCAGCGTCACTAACCGGACCTCGTCGCGCGCGAGTAACTCGCCAATCTCGGTGAGCTCACGCTCCCGCCCCAGGAACGGCGTCGCCGGGACGGGCAGGTTGGTCTGGTGCAGGCTCTTCAGCCTCGGAAACTGGCCGTCCCCCAACTGGTAGATCCGCTCCGGCGCCGACAGGTCCTTGAGCCGGTGCTCACCAAGGTCCCGCAGGCCGTCGCTTCCGACCAGCGACGCGGTTGCCGCCGAGACGAGCATTTGGCCGCCGTGGCCGCAGGCAGCGATCCGCGCCGCGCGGTTGACGTCCGCGCCGACGTACCCCTCCTCGGCCAGAAACGGCGTCCCCGTGTGCAAGCCCATCCGCACCGGAATCGCGAGAGCCGTTCGCGCCTCCCGCGCTGCCGCGATTGCGCCCGGAGCCGTCGGGAACGCGACGAAGAACGCATCGCCCTGAGTGTCGACCTCGACACCCCCGTGCCTCGCGAACGCCTCGCGAATGACTCGCCGGTGCTCCGCGAGCGCCTCCGCGTAGGCCTCGGGGCCGAGCTCGTGCAGCAGCCTCGTCGACCCCTCGACGTCCGTGAAGAGAAACGTGACCGTGCCGCCCGGAAGCTCGCGCACGGTCCGAGCGTGCCACCTCTCAGCAGGTCGTGCCAGCAGAGCCACCCACTCGGCTGGCGCAATCACTGGCGCGCGCGACCTCACAGTCGGCTTTCTGCCTGCTAATCATTGAGAGTTGCCCGTAATGGCAGGACGTTCCTAAACCGCGTGCACACGTTCGATTCTTGTCGGGGGCATCCGCCCTCGGCGCGAGCGGAGGCTCTCCTGGGCCCGGAGCACCGACTGCTCCTTGTCCTTGACCTCGAGAATGCAGTCGACCGGCAGGTCGCCGACCTCGTCCACGAACCGGCCGAACGCGTCGAGGTCGATTCGCTCAGCGTGCGCGCCGGGGCGCCTGCCCGGCTCCTGAGTCGAAAAGTGCAGCTCCTGGCGACCGTCGCCGTCGCGCCAGGTCGTCCCGACCTCGCGGACGAGCTCGCGCACGGACCGGTCGCCGAGCGACGGCGCGAGCTCGTGGTGGAAGACGTCGAAGACCACGGGAACGCCGAGCCGACGGGAGACCGTCAGGACGTCCGCGGCCGGCCAGCGCTCGTCGTTCTCCACGACGAGCCGGCCGGCGGCACCCGGCGAGAGCCTCGCGAATCCGGCCGCGAAGCGCGCGAGAGCATCGTCCCGCCCGGTCGCGCCGGAGCCGATGTGGAGCACGATCTTGTGGGAACGATCCAGGCCGAGGGCCGTCATCAGCCGGTCGTGGTACTCGAGCTCCGCGACGGCCGCGCCAACGACGTGCGGCTGGACGGACGAGAGCACCGTGTACTGGCCCGGATGCGTCGACACGCTCATCGAAGCGTCGGTCATCAGCGCGCCGAGCTCGCGCAGACGCGACCCGAACGCCGCGGCCCAGTCGAGCTGGTTCGCGGCGTGGGAGCCGAAGGGAATCAGATTCGAGCTGAGGCGAAAGACGCGGATGCCATGCTCGAGGTTCCAGTGGAGGATCGCTTCGAGCGCGTCGAGGTTGGCGCCGATCAGCTCGCGGAGGCGGGCCGTCGTGACGTTTGCCAGTCGCAACGTCCTCGCCGGTGACGGAAGCATGGTGTTGACGCAGGCGTAGCCGACGCGAAGTCCCATCCCCGTGCGCGTCACGGCGCGA
Source organism: Actinomycetes bacterium (assembly GCA_031425855.1). Taxonomy (GTDB): domain Bacteria; phylum Actinomycetota; class Thermoleophilia; order Gaiellales; family Gaiellaceae; genus Gaiellasilicea. Next base: position 7,120 of record JANPKC010000224.1, read on the forward strand.
ACGCGCTCGCGGGAACGTCTCGCTCGCCGGACTCGATCGCCCGAACCAGCCGCTCGGCCACGACGGCCGGGTCGAGGCCGGCGCGCAGGCGGGGCGGCTCTCCGTGCAGGGCGCGTCCGGCGAGGCCGGTCTCGGTGTGCGGAGGCCGAGCGTCGATCACCGACAGTCCGCGCGAGCGAACCTCGCGCGCGAGCGCCCGGAAGGCGGCGGAGATGCCGGCCTTGGCGGCCGAGTAGGTGACCATGCCCGCCGTCGGGAGCTCCGCGATCGAACCGCTGACGTTGAGGACGAAGCCGCCGGCCGGAAGGATCGGGATAGCCGCCCGCGCAAGCAGCAGCGGCCCGACGAGATCGACCGCCACGATCTCGCGCAGGACGTCGACCGGGGTCTCGTCGAGCGGGCCGAAGGCGACTGCGCCGGCGCAGCACACGACACCGTCGAGGCCGCCGAGCGCGTCGGCCGCAGCCTCGACGAGGCGCGGCGCCGCGTCGGCGGCCCTCAGGTCGAAGGTGAGCGCCGCAGGCTGCCGGACGTCGACGCCGTCGAGTGAGCTGCTCTCGCGTCCGGCGAGAACGAGGCGCGCGCCGCGTCCTGCGAGGGCGACGGCGAGCGGCCGGCCCAGGCCGCCCGAAGCCCCGACGACGAGGATGCGCGCGCCGTGCAATGACCTACTCCCCGCCGGGGCGACACTCATCGGGCCTCCTCTCGCAGCCGACGCTCGCCTGGGCTGTCGAGCTGACGGACGACCTCGAGCAGTTCCTCCGGGGAGACCCGGTCGGACGCGTCCGAAGCCAGGTGCAGGTACGCGATACGCCCGTCCCCGTCGACGACGACGTCGGCGCCGAGCTGCAGCGGGTCGTCACCGGAGCGCCACCCGGTCCGCTCGCGTGCGAGGAGCGCTCGCACGCCCGCCATCACCACGCGGGGGCGCAGGAGCCAGAACGGCGCGGGCCGCCGCGCCGCAAGAGCCTCGTAGAGCGTGCGCTCGGGATCGGCGACGACGAGGGCTGCCGAGAGGGCGAGCTCGTCTCGCCAGACCGCTGCCCGGGCGGCAGCCTGCGGCGTCACGACCACGAACCGCGCGCCTGCGGCCTCGAGCTCCGGAAGGGCCTCCGCAACACGGCGAAGGTAGCTGCGGCAGACCATTCACCCGGGGTGCCGGGTGAGGTAGACGACGGCCGGATGGCCGAGCAGGTCGCGCTCGCTGACGCGCCTCCCGTCGGCATCCTCGAGCTGGAACGCCGGGAACCGCATCACGCAGTCAACGCCCTTCGCTGGGGCCGGCGGTCGCCGGGCGGCTCCGGCAGCGGCCGCGACAGCCGCAGCCCGGCCTCGAGGACGTCGGCTGCGCCCTCGGCTCCGCGAGCCTCGCGGAGCTCGGCGCCCAGCGCGGCCGCGCACCGGGCCGCGTCTCCGTCGACCAGCGAGGCGAGCCGCTCCGCGATCTCGTCTACGGTCGCCGCGTTCGGGTCGATCGCGTCGCCGAGGCTCGCGCGGCGGAGATCCTCCGCGCCCGCGAACTGATCCGTCGAGAAGGGAGCGGCCAGCACCGGGAGTCCGGCCGTGAGGGACTCGGTGACGGTGTTGTTGCCGCCGTGGCAGACGACGACGTCGCAGACCTCGAGCGCGGCCACCTGGGGGAGATGCGCTCTCACCACCCAGTTCGACGGCAAGGCCCCGAGCCGTCTCCGGTCGGTGGCACCGGCTGCGATCACCGCGTCCCAGCCGAGCGCCCCGATCGCGTCGGCGATCAGGATCAGCACGTCCGAGCGTGCGGACAGGAAGCTGCCCAGCGAGACATACGCCCGCGGTCGGGTATCCCGCCTGCGGCCGGAGCGCTGACCGAACGCGGCCGCCGTCTCCTTCCGCACGCACGAGCCGAGGAACCGGGCGCGCGGGAGCCTGCGGCCGTGTGCCCCGAGCTGCGCCGGGTAGTTGACGAGCGTGCCAAGCGTGCCGCCGGCCGCGAACGCATCGTCGACCGGCGGGGCAGTCGGATCGAGGCTCGCCGTCACGGCGTTGTAGGCGGCCGTGAACTCCGCCGCCACCTCCCCGCAGAGCTCCTTCAGCGACGCGAGCTCGTCGGCGCGCGCGGCGAAGATCGGAGGCCGGAGCTCGGGATAACCGAATGCCTGCCCGGGCGTCGGTAGCTGGCACGGGTGGCCGGGGAGAAACGAGAAGAACGGCACCCCCAGGCCGCGCAACGCCGCCGTGGCGCCGAAGGCGAGCTGATCGACGAGGACCGCGTCGGGGGCGACGAGAGCGACCACGTCACGAACCCGTTCGGCGACGACCTCCGCCTGCCAGAGCAAGTCGTGCCTGCGCCGCTCCGCCTGGTGGCGGAGCGTCGCGATCATTCCCCGGCGAGTCGCGGCAAGGAAAGCGTCCAGCTCCGGATCACGGCCCGCCTCCCGGATGCCGCCGTTGCTGCCGGATCCGAGGATCAGCTCGACGTGCCGATACCCGTCGGCAACGACGAGCGGAGCGAGAGTTTGCCCGGTGGCGACGACGACCGTGTGCCCCCTGACACGGAGCGCGCTCGCCGCGGCCGACAGCGGGTACCAGTGGGAGACGTAGTCCGGGACGACGACGAGGACGATCACGCCGCCACCTGCGCGGGCTCGCGGACGACGCCCGCGTAGACGCCGGCGAGGGACGCGGACATGGCCTCGATCGTGTACCGCGACCGGACCACGTTCGCCGTGCGCCGCGCGCGCGACTCGTCGTCGCGCGCGAGCATCGCCCGCCGCAAAGCGCTCCTCACGTCGGCGACGGACGAGGTGTCCGCCAGCGATCCCGTCAGCCCTTCGCGCACGTAGGTCGCGGGACCGCCTGCATCGGGTGCCACGACCGAGAGCCCGGTCGCCATGGCCTCGAGGAGCGCGACCCCGAACTCCTCCTTCTGGCTGGTGCACGCGTAGACGCCGTGCGGGGAGACGAGGCTGCCGAGTCCAGACCGGGCGATGCGGAGCACCGTCGCGACCTCGTGGTTGGGGCGATGGCCGAGGAGCACGAGCCCGTCGCCTGCACGTGGGAGGCGCTTCCGGACGTCGTCGAGCTGCCG
>JANPKC010000225.1:0-3274 GCA_031425855.1 Actinomycetes bacterium
CGACATCGCGGCATTCGGCGGCGAACCCACTCGTTCGACGGTGCTGGGCGACGGGTACGGCGACATGGAGGGAACGTCGATGTCCGCGCCCCAGGTCACGGCGGCTGCTGGTTACCTGCTGGCGCAGGAGCCCGGGCTCGGTCTGGGTGAGCTGCGCGCGCGCCTCCTCGCCTGGGGCGAGCCTCATCCCGACGCACTGCCGGGAGGCAAGCTCTTCGAGTGGCGCGTGCCGGACCGCCTCGGCCGCGACCGGGACGGAAACCAGGTGATCGACTACACCGTCGAAAGCGACCTCTCGCCCTCGAGCTTCCGGGTCGACTTCGACGCGTGCGGCACGCTCACGGCGGGCCGCTACGTCTGGACGATCGACGGCGCCACGGTCGCCACGTCGGGCAACTGCCGCTACGAGCACATCTTCCCGGCCGAAGGCGACTATTCCGTCGGCCTGACCGTGACCGGACCCGGCGGCCTGTCTCAGAACGACACTCAGACGGTCCGCGTCGAAGACCTCCTGCTGGTCTCGATCGGCGACTCGATCGCCTCGGGCGAAGGAAACCCTGCCGTACCCAAGGAGAACCTGTTGCGTGCGGCGGTCTGGGAGCAAGAGCGCTGTCACCGGTCGGCGCTGGCCGGGCCGGCGAAAACAGCGCGCTGGCTCGAGGCCGCCGACGTGAAGAGCTCGGTCACGTTCCTGCACCTCGCCTGCTCGGGCGGGCGCATGACCGGTGACCCCGATCCGTTCGGAAACCCTGTTCCGGGCGACTCGGGAGTAGGCGGACTGCTGACGCCCTACGAGGGGATCGAGCCGCCGGACGGTAGGTGCGTGGCCTCGGATAGGCGCGATCTCGCCGCTTGCCTCCCTCCGCAGCTCGCCGAGACGAAGCGCCTGCTCGGGAACCGCACCCCGGACGCGCTGATGATCTCGATCGGCGCGAACGACATGCAGTTCTCGACGATCGTCAAGGACTGCATCGTCCCGCTCAACGACTGCTCCGCGCCGGGCAACAGTGGCCGCGACACCTTCGACGGCCGGATCGGGCTCCTTGCGCCCCGGTACGACCTGCTCGCCCGCAGGATCGCACTCGCCTTCCCGGATCTTCCGGCTGACCGGGTTTTCCTGACCGAGTACCCCGACCCGACCCACGACGGCTCCGGGATCGTCGACATGAGTTGCCTGCCGGTAACGGATGTGGAGGCCGGCTGGGCAGCGAGCACGGTAGTCACCGGCCTGAACGCGCAAGTCCGGGCCGCCGCCGCTGCGCACGGGTGGACTGCCGTCGCCGGGATCGGCGCAGACTTTGGCAACCACGGCTATTGCGCCGACGACACGTGGTTCGTCCGGCTCGGAGCTTCCTTCGGGGGCCAGGGCGACCCGGAGGGCTCGTTCCACCCGAACGGCAAGGGCCAGAACGCGTATGCCCGGCGAATCGTCGCCGCCCTGCGCACGAAGCTCGGCCTCGGCGCAGTCGAGCCGAGCCGCCCCGTCCGCGACATCGCCCCGCGACTCGACGCGTTCGCCGCAGCCGCGGCGGCCGAGGGAGCAGCGAAGGCGCTCGTTGACGTCAACGACCCGTCGGAGGACGGAAACCGTCGAATCGTGTACGAGCCGGACGGCAGCGGCGGGATGACGGAGACGCCGGACGAGGTCTCGAGCCGCGACCCCGCCCGTGCGACCGCCCCGGACGGCTTCGTCGACATGCGCGACTTCCGTCGCTTCCGCGACGCGTGGTTGGCGCGCTGCATCGAGAACGACGCGGACGCCGACTGCCCGGCCGATCCAGCGGGCGACAGCAAGCTCGACGGAGCCGCCGACCACCCGAAGCGTGACGGCAATCTCGACAACTGCGTCTATCGCGCCGGCGACCCGGCGGGATGCGGGGCGTCGGAGCTCGACGGCTCGCGATTCGACTTCAACGGCGACGGCGCGGTCAGCACGGACAAGGAGACGTTCGTCCCGATCGACGATCAGGGCAAGCGCGTCGCCGACCCGAGCCAGGCCGCCTACCTCGACGATCTCGGGATGCTCGAGACCCAGTGGAGCCTCGATCCTCGGACGGCGGAAGGCTGGGGCCCGACCGACCTGCGAACGCTTTTGCGCTCGGCGGACGTCGAGGTGCACGCCGACGAGATCTTTGCCGAGGGCGCCCGCACGGCCGACGTGCGACTGCGGCTGAAGGGTGGCGCTGACGTCGGGCCGCTGCGGCGGATTCGCAAGTCCGACCCCTCGATCATGATGACGATCCCGATCACCGCAGGTGACGAGTTCGAGCTGGTCGCTCGGGCCGACTCGCCCAACGGGACGATGGAATCGATCAGCGAGGCGTTCCCCCTCCTCTACGGCGAGGATCGCCGCGTCGACCTCTGCCCGGGCCTGACGCTCAAGGCCTCGCCGAACCGCGTCCCCGCCGACGGACGGTCGACCTCGAAGCTCACGGCCACGCTGCACAGGTGCAAGGCCGGCAACGTCGTCGCCGGGCTGCCGATCACCTTCTCGCTCGCGCCTGCGGGCTCCGGCACGCTCGACCTGACGCCCTCGGTCACCAACGCGCAGGGTAAGGCCGAGGCGCGCTTCACGGCTAGCACGACCGACACGACGGCGACGGTGCGCGCCGAGGTCGAGCTCCCGAGCGGCGACACGCTCGACGCCGAGGTCGAGATCCGCACGGTCGACGAGCTGACGATCAAGTACATCTGGCGCCAGACGATCGAGGACTGGTCGGAGAGCGGCTCGACCAGGTGGCTGGCGGCCGATCCGCGGCAGCCCGACTGCACGCTCGCCGGCGTCGACTACTGCATCGACTCCTTCTCCCTCAATCTGACGAGCCAGACGGGCAACGGCGTCGAGCGGCACGGCACGCTGACCGGCGGCGGCAGCCGGTTCACGCTCACCGAGCAGGTGCTCGACAGCACGACCCGCTCGCGGTCGACGTGGACGCTGACGCACGACGACGGCGAGGTGGAGGACGGCAGCCGCGACTCGACCTGGTTCGTGACCGACCCGCAGGCATACGTTGATCACGACCTGACGGGCCTCGAGCTCGACGACGAGCCCGACGCCGTGCGCCTCTCGGGCATGCAGACAGTCGGCGACCTTCCGTACCACTACGCGCTGTTCGGTTCCGGATCGGGCGACACCACTCCGATCGAAATCGGGGCGGCGAAGAACTCGCTGCTGCTGATCCCCCAGGGTGGTGCGGCGCCCGTGCGCTTCGCCGCGCACCCCGACCGGGCACTGGCATTCCCGCGCCGCCCCGACGGGACGCTCGATCCGTTC
>JANPKC010000226.1:0-5548 GCA_031425855.1 Actinomycetes bacterium
CCGGGGACAAGGTGATCGTGATCTCGTACGCGGACTACGAGGAGTCGGAGCTCGAGTCGTACGAGGCCCGCGTCGTCCACGTCGACGAGCGCAACAGGGCCCTCGTTCCGGTCTAGCCGGCGGACGTTCGGCCGCGGGCGAAGTAGGCGCGGATCGCCTCGGCCACGATCTCGACCCGCTCGCTTCCGATACCCGGGAACATCGGCAACGAGAGCTCCTCCGCAGCGATCGCCTCCGCGACCGGGAACGACCCGACCGTCAGGCCGAGGTTCGCGTAGGCAGCGGAGAGGTGCGGCGGCTCCGGGTAGTGGCGGCCGGTGCCGATCTCGCGCTCGCGCAGGTGGTCGGCCAGCCCTGCGGGGTCGGCCGTGCGCACGGGATAGAGATGCCACACCGGGTCGCTGCCTGCCGGGACGGCGGGCAGGACGAGGTCGCCGACGCCGGCGAGCGCCTCGCCGTAGAGCCGGGCCGCAGTGCGCCGCTCCTCGGTCCAGCCGTCGAGCAGCCGCAGCTTCCGCAGCAGCACGTGCGCCTGGAAGGTGTCGAGCCTTGCCGTCCAGCCTTCCCAGTCGTGCCGGTACTTCTGCCGCTGCCCGTGCTCCCGCAGCGCGCGCATCCGCGCGGCGAGCACGCCGTCGTCGGTGACGAGCGCTCCCGCGTCGCCGAAGGCCCCCAGGTTCTTGCCGGGATAGAAGCTGAATGCGGCCGCGCGCCCAGCCGTGCCTGCCCGAACCCCGTCGCGCGTGGCGCCGTGCGCCTGGCATGCGTCCTCGAGCACGATCAGACCCGCGCGGTCGGCGAGCTCGCGGAGCGTCGCCATGTCGGCGAGCTGGCCGTAGAGGTGGACGGGCAGCACGAAACGGGTGCGCTCGGTGACCGCGGCCGCAGCGGCGGCCGGATCCATGTTCCAGTCGGCCACCGCCACGTCGACCGGAACGGGCACGCCGCCGGCCTGGGTGACCGCCTCAAAGGTGGCGACGAACGTCATCGCCGGAACGAGCACCTCGTCGCCCCGTTCGATCCCGAGCGCGAGCAGCCCGAGGCGCAGAGCGTCAAGGCCGCTGGCCAGCCCGACGCACTCGTCTGCGCCGCACCACGCGGCGAAGGCCGCCTCGAACTCGGCTACGGCAGGCCCGTTGACGAAGGCGTTCGAGTCGATCAGCCGGTCGAGATCGCCGAGGATCTGCGCCTTCAGCGGCGCGTGCGACGGCCCCAGGTCGAGGAAGGGCACGCTCACGCGCGCAGCGATGGATTGTGCCTCCGACACGACTCTGACGGTAGTCGCAACGGTCGCCGCGGCCAAGTGCAGAACGGAACCCTCGACCCTCGGGGGGGCCGCATCCTCTACCTTCACCCGTTGTCCCGTGGGTGCGTTGCGAGGGATAAAGCACCGGTGCGGGGGATTACGGCTGTCTCGAACACGGTCCGGTTGCGGCGGGCTGCTGCCGTACTCGGCGCGCTCGCGGTCGCCGTCGTCCTCCTGACGGCGGGCAGAGCTGCCGGCGCCGTCCCCGCGAACTTCCAGGAGACAGTGGCCTTCACCGGTCTCTCCAATCCGACGGCGGTGCGCTTCGCCTCCGACGGGCGCGTCTTCGTCGCGGAGAAGAACGGGCGGATCAAGGTCTTCTCGGGGCTGAGCGACACGACGCCGACAGTCTTCGCCGACCTGAACGCGCAGGTTCACAACTTCTGGGACCGCGGCCTGCTCGGCCTCGCCCTGCACCCGGACTTCCCGACGACGCCGTACGTCTACGTGCTCTACGCGTTCGACGGCACGATCGGCGGCAGCTTCCCGCGTTGGGGGACACCTGGCGTGCTCTCCGACCCCTGCCCCACTCCGCCAGGCCCGACCGCCGACGGCTGCGTCGTCAACGGCCGGATCTCGCGCCTGACGGCGAGCGGGGACACGTGGACGGGGTCGGAGACCGTGTTGGTCGAGGACTTCTGCCAGCAGTACCCCAGCCACTCGGTCGGCGACCTCGCCTTCGGCGCCGACGGCGCCCTCTACGCCTCGGCCGGGGACGGCGCGAGCTTCAACTTCGTCGACTACGGCCAGGACGGCACCCCGCTAAACCCCTGCGGCGACCCGCCGGGCGGGGTCGGGGCGGCGCTGACGCCGCCCACCGCCGAGGGCGGCGCACTGAGGAGCCAGGACGTGCGGACCTCCGGCGATCCGACCTCGCTCGACGGCTCGCTGCTCCGGATCGACCCGATCACCGGCGGCGCGATGCCCGACAACCCGAACGCGTTCAGCTCCGACCCGAACACCCGCCGGATCGTCGCGTACGGCTTCCGCAACCCGTTCAAGATCGGGATCAGGCCGAACACGAGCGAGGTCTGGCTCGGCGACGTCGGCTGGAACGACTGGGAGGAGATCAACCGCGTCACCAGCGCGGCCGCCCCCGTCGAGAACTACGGCTGGCCGTGTTACGAAGGCCCGCTCGAGCAGGCCGGGTACGCGGGAGCGAACCTCAACCTCTGCGAGTCGCTCTATCCGACGAAGCCGGTCGTCGATCCCTACTACACCTGGGACCACTCCGAGAAGGTCGTCGCCGGCGAGGCCTGCCCCTCCGGGAGCTCCTCCGTCGCCGGGATCGCCTTCTACGACGGCGGCAACTACCCGCTGAGCTACTTCGGCGCGATGTTCTTCGCCGACTACTCGCGGGACTGCATCTGGGCGATGCGCGCCGGCCCTGACGGCCTGCCCGACCCGAACGACCGGATCACGTTCGTCAGCGCCGCGGCGAACCCCGTCGACATCGAGATCGGCCCATCGGGCGACCTCTTCTACGCCGACTTCGACGGCGGCACGATCCGCCGGATCGGCTATCTCGGCGCGAACCAGGCTCCGGTCGCGGCGGCCTCGGCGACGCCGTCGACTGGCGCCGCGCCGCTCCTCGTGAGCTTCAGCGGGACGGCCTCGATCGACCCGGACGGAGGAGCGCTCTCCTACGCCTGGGATCTCGACGCCGACGGCGCTTTCGACGACTCGGCGTCCGCCACGCCGACGTTCACCTATCCCACCGGCGGCCTCTACAACGTGCGGCTCCGCGTCACCGACAGCGGCGGCGCGACCGACGTCGACGACATCGCGATCAGCGTCAGCAACGGCGCTGCGCCGGTGCCGACGATCTCGGCGCCGGCCGCCGGCACGACGTGGGCGGTGGGCGACCTGATCTCGTTCTCCGGCTCGGCGACGGACGCGGAGGACGGAGCGCTGCCCGCGTCGGCCCTGAGCTGGTCGCTGATCATGCACCACTGCCCCTCGACCTGTCACGCGCACCCGATCCAGGACTTCGTCGCGACAGCGTCGGGCTCATTCACCGCCCCGGACCACGAGTACCCGAGCCATCTCGAGCTCCGGCTGACGGCGAAGGACTCGGCCAACCAGCAGGTGTCGACGAGCGTGCAGCTCGATCCTCGCCCGGTCACGCTCAACTTCGCCTCAAACCCGCCCGGCCTGTCGCTGACCGTCGGCGCGCAGAGCTCCGTGACGCCGTTCAGCCGCACGGTCATCGCCGGCTCGAACAACTCCGTCAGCGCCCCGTCCCCGCAGAACCTCGCTGGGTCGTCGTACGTGTACTCGGCCTGGTCGGACGGTGGCGCGCAGACGCACAACCTCACTGCGCCGGCCACGACGACGACGTACTCGGCGACGTACACGAACGCCGGCGCGCCGGTGGCGCCGGGGCTCGTCCTCGGCATGGCGTTCGACGAGGGACTCGGCACCACCGCCGGCGACGCGTCGGGGAACGGCAACTCGGGCCTGCTCGAAGGACCGACCTGGACGACGGACGGCAAGAACGGCGGCGCGCTCGAGTTCGACGGCGTCAACGACCTCGTCACCGCAGCCGACTCGCCAACGCTCGACGTGTCAAGCGCCATGACCCTCGAGGCGTGGGTGCGCCCGACCGCGCTCGGCGCCACCTGGCGCACAGTGATCCTGAAGGAGTTCGCGGGCGACCTCGCCTACGCCCTCTACGCGAACGAAGGGCCGAGCGTCCCCGGCTACCACCTCTCGATCGCCGGACGCGACCGCCGCGTCCGTGGCCCCAGCACGCTGCCGCTGAACGTCTGGTCGCACCTGGCCGCGAGCTACGACGGCTCCGTCCTGCGCCTGTACGTGAACGGGGTCGAGGTGGGCACGCTCGGCCGCGCCGGCGGCGCCGCGACGTCGACCCTGCCGTTGCGGATCGGCGGGAACACCGTCCACTCCGAGTGGTTCCAGGGGCGGATCGACGACGTCCGCGTCTACGACCGCGCTCTGACGCCCTCCCAGATCCAGGCGGACATGAACACGCCCGTCGCCGCGCCGCCCCCCGCCGACTCGACCCCGCCGTCGGCGCCGGCGAACCTGACCGCGAACGGATCGCTCGGACAGGCCCAGCTCGCCTGGCAGGCCGCCACCGACAACGTCGCCGTCAGCCGCTACAACGTCCACCGCGCCACCACCGCCGGCTTCATCCCCGGCACCAGCAACCGGATCGCACAGACCAGCAGCCTCACCCACACCGACAACACCAGCGCCGGCGTCTACTTCTACAAAGTCGTCGCCGAAGACGCAGCCGGCAACCTCGGCCCCGCCTCCAACGAGGCCAGCGCCACCATCACCGCCGACACCACCCCACCCACCGTCAACATCACCGCACCCACCAACGGCGCCACCCTCACCGGAACCACCACCCTCACCGCCACCGCCACCGACAACATCGCCGTCGCCGGCGTCACCTTCAAAGACGGCACCACCACCATCGGCGCCGAAGACACCACCGCCCCCTACAGCGTCAGCTGGAACACCGCCGCCACCAGCAACGGCCCCCACCAACTCACCGCCATCGCCCGCGACGCCGCCGGCAACACCACCACCAGCACCACCACCAACATCACCATCGACAACACCGCACCACCCCCGCCGAGCGGGCTGGTCGCGGGCTACGCATTCGAGGAAGGCGCCGGAGCGGCGACGAGCGACGCCTCGGGCAACGCCAACAACGGGACGCTCGCGGGCGCCGCCTGGACGACGCAGGGCAAGAACGGGAGCGCCGTCTCCTTCGACGGTGTCGACGATCTCGTCAGCATCGCCGACTCGGCCTCGCTCGACCTCACGACCGCGATGACGCTCGAGGCGTGGGTGTACCCGGCCACGCTCGGCGCGACGTGGCGGACGGCGCTCTTCAAGCAGGGCAGCGGCGACCTCGTCTACGGGCTCTATGCCAACCGCAACACCTCGGTGCCGAACACGCAGGTCTGGATCTCCGGCGCGGCGCGCATGACGAACGGGACGACGTCCCTGCCCGCGAACACCTGGAGCCACCTGGCCGCCACCTACGACGGCGCCGCGCTCCGTCTCTTCGTCAACGGCACCCAGGTGGGGATCCTTGGGCGGACGGGCGCGATCACGACGTCCACCGGGCCGCTGACGCTCGGCGGCAACGGCGTCTTCAACGAGTGGTTCGCCGGCCGGCTCGACGACGTGCGGGTCTACAACCGAGCGCTGACCGCCACGGAGATCCAGAGCGACATGACCGTCCCGGTCGCGCCGCCGCCG
>JANPKC010000227.1:0-4393 GCA_031425855.1 Actinomycetes bacterium
GCCCGCAGCGGACGACCAGTCGGTCGCAGGGGCGACCGACATCCTGATCACGTACACCTACAAGCTCGCCTTCGAGGCGGGCAAGGGCAACGACTTCGGGCTCGCCAGCGCCGTCTCGATCTTCATCTTCATGATCGTCGCCGGGATCACCGGCGCAGCCTTCTGGAAGTCCGGCTCCCTGGAGAACGTGCGTTGACGACCACCGACCAGACCGTCGAGCGGGTCGAGCCACGGGTCGCGGAGCGCCCTCGCCTGCCGCGCCCGAGCCTTCAGAGAGACTGGTGGCGTCATCTCGTGGCGCTCATCGCCGTCGCGGTCGCCCTCTTCCCGATCGCATACGTCGCCTCGGCCGCCTTCAACGCCGACTCGTCGCTCGGCGGCGCGTCGCTGATCCCGCGCAGCGTCACGCTCGACAACTTCCGCGAGTTGCTCGCGCCGGATCCCGCGAAGAGCCAGCTCCAATCCTCGACCTCGCACTTCGCCCGCTGGCTCGGCAACTCCCTCGTCATAGCGCTCGCGGTGGCCCTTCTGAATGTCCTGCTCGGCGCGCTGGCCGCCTACGCCTTCAGCCGTTTCCGATTCCGTGGCAGGCGCATGGGGCTCCTGTTCCTGCTCCTCGTTCAAATGTTCCCGCAGGTGCTCGCGCTGGTCGCCATCTACCTGATCGTTCTCCGGACGGGGACGGTCTTCCCCTTCATGGGGCTCGACACGAAGACCGGGTTGCTGCTCGTCTATCTCGGCGGCGTGATGGGGATCAACACCTGGCTGCTGAAGGGATTCTTCGACACGATCCCGGTTGAGCTCGACGAGTCGGCGCGCGTGGACGGGGCGTCGCCGGCCCAGATCTTCTGGGGCGTGGTGCTGCCGCTCGCGCTGCCGATCCTCTCCGTGATCGCGATCCTCTCCTTCGTCGGGGTCTTCAACGAGTACGTGCTCGCGAGCACGCTGCTGCAGTCGAACGACAACTTCACGCTGCCCGTGGGCCTGCGCGGCTACATCGACAAGCAGTACTCGGAGCACTGGGGGCCGTTCGCGGCCGGAGTGCTGCTGGCGGGCATCCCGATCATGGTCATCTTCATGTCGCTGCAGCGGTTCATCGTCAGCGGCCTGACGCAGGGATCGGTGAAGGGGTGACGGTCGCTCGCGTGGAAGCGCCGGCGACGCTGCTCGACCGTCCCCACCACGACGGCTCGGACGCGTACGTGCTCGAGCGCCCGGACGAACTCGGCGGCACCGCCACCCTGCGGCTGCGCGTGCCGCACGGGACGAGGGTCGACGGCGTCGTCCTTCGCGGCGTTCGGGACGGCGAGCCGCGCTCGGTGCTCGCGGCGGTGGACGAGGAGACCACGACCGACACCTGGTACCGGGCGTCGTTCCCCGTCGAGAACCCCTCGACCCGCTACCGCTGGCTGCTTTCGGGCGGAACGGTCGGATACGCCTGGGTCAACGGCCTGGACGTCGTGGCACACGATGTCGCGGACGCCGACGACTTCGTGCTCACCACCGATCCGGGCGGCCCCGACTGGCATCTCCGCTCGGTCGCCTACGAGATCTTCCCCGACCGCTTCGCGTCCAGCGGTGTCGACGCCGAGGCGCCGACGTGGGCGGTCCGGCGCGGCTGGGACGAGCTCCCGACCGGACGTGGGCCAGACACGCCGTTCGAGCTCTACGGCGGCGACCTCGGCGGGATCGAGGCGCGGCTCGACCACGTCGAGGGCCTCGGCGCCAACCTGCTCTACCTGACGCCGTTCTTCCCTGCCGGCAGCACGCACCGCTATGACGCGAGCTCGTTCGAGCACGTTGATCCGCTCCTCGGCGGGGACAAGGCGCTCGCCTCGCTCTTGCGCGCGGCCCACGCCCGCGAGCTGCGGGTGATCGGCGACCTGACCCTGAACCACAGCGGCGTCGATCACGACTGGTTCACGACCGAGCAGGGCTACTACTACTTCGACGAGGCCCTTCCCGGCGGCTACGCGTCCTGGTTCGGCGTCAAGTCACTTCCCAAGCTGAACTGGGGCTCGCCCGACCTGAGCGCCCAGATGAAGGCCGTCGCCAAGCAGTGGCTCGACCTCGGCCTCGACGGCTGGCGGATCGACGTCGCCAACATGACCGGCCGCCACCGGGACGCCGACCTGACGCGCGAGGCCGCCCGCACCATCCGCAGCGTGCTCGGCCCGGACCATCTGCTCGTCGCCGAGCACGGCCACGATTTCCGCGACGACCTGGCGGGAGGCGGCTGGCACGGGACGATGAACTACGCCGGCTTCCTGCGGCCGGCGTGGGAATGGCTCCGCGGCGACGAGCTCCCGGACGAGCTCCGCCGCAGCTTCTGGGGCACTCCGGTCGGGCTGCCGCGCCTGGACGGCCACGCCGCGACCGCGACGATGCGGGCCTTCCGGGCCGGAGTTCCGTGGCAGTCGATCCTCCACTCCTGGAACCTGCTCGACAGCCACGACACGGCCCGCTTCCGCACGGTTAGCGGCTCGCGGGCGTTGCACGAGGTCGGGCTCGGGCTACAGATGACCATGCCCGGAGTGCCGATGGTCTTCGCCGGCGACGAGGTCGGGCTCGAGGGCGCCTGGGGCGAGGACGCGCGCCGAACGATGCCGTGGGGCCGGCCGGAGAGCTGGGATGCCGACCTCTACGGAAGCTACGCGCGCCTGATCCGGCTTCGCCGGTCGAGCGACGCTCTCGGGCGCGGCTCTCTGCGGCATGCGTTCGTCGGCGCGGACGCGATCGCGTATCTGCGCGAGCACGGCGACGAGCGGCTGCTCTGCCTGGCCGCCCGCGCGGATCACGACGCGATCCGGCTGCCTCTCGAGGCGCTCGGCTGCCGTGCGCTGGACTCTGTTCTCGGCGGCGAAGCGCTCTGCGCCGCCGGCATTGCGACCCTGCCGGCCGACGGCCCGGCGTTCCACGTCTGGAGGCTCGATGGCTGAAGTGAAATTCGACGAGATCGACAAGGTCTACGACAACGGCGTCCGCGCGGTGGACGACCTGTCGCTCGAGATCCCCGACGGCGAGTTCCTCGTGCTCGTCGGCCCGTCCGGGTGTGGCAAGACGACCGCGTTGCGGATGGTCGCGGGGCTGGAGGAGATCTCCGACGGCACGTTGTCGATCGGCGGGCGGGTCGTCAACGACCTGACTCCGAAGGAGCGCGACATCGCGATGGTGTTCCAGAACTACGCGCTCTACCCGCATCTCTCCGTGGCCGAAAACATCGCGTTCGGCCTGCGCCTGCGCAGGGCCTCGAAGCCCGTGATCGCCGAGCGGGTGGCGTGGGCGGCGAAGATGCTCGACCTCACCCCCTACCTCGATCGGCGGCCGAAGCAGCTCTCCGGCGGACAACGCCAGCGGGTCGCCATGGGCCGCGCGATCGTGCGCAAGCCCCAGGTCTTCCTGATGGACGAGCCGCTCTCGAACCTCGACGCGAAGCTCCGTGTGCAGATGCGCGCAGACATCTCCAAGCTGCAGCGCGATCTCGGTACGACCACCGTCTACGTCACGCACGACCAGGTGGAGGCGATGACCCTGGCCGACCGCATCGTGGTCCTGCAGGACGGCCGCGTGGAGCAGGTCGGCACGCCGATGGAGCTGTACCAGCGGCCGGCCAACCGGTTCGTCGCCGGCTTCATCGGCTCGCCGGCGATGAACTTCCTGCCGGGCGCAGCACTGCCGGCCGGCTGGGGAGGGACCGAGGACGTGGTCATCGGCGTCCGGCCGGAGCACCTGGTGCAGTCGGCCGACGGCCAGGGCCTGCACGCGCAGGTGAACGTGGTGGAGCCGACCGGGCCGGAGACGCTGGTGTATGCCGAGGTGGACGCGGTGCCGATCGTGGCGGCCCTGCGAGGCGGCCAGACCGTTGCCCCGGGGCAGCGCATCTGGCTGGACTGCGAACCCGGCAACCTGCACCGCTTCGACGCTCGCGGCGGCTTGCGCGTCTGAGCGCGCAGGCCCTTCAGCGCAGCTCGAAGGCAGGCAGCTTGCGCGCGACCGCGACGTTCTTCAGCGTCGCGTACACGGGAAGGCCGTTCTTGTACTTCGGCGCGTCCTCGCCCTGGATCAGCGGGCGCAGGTAGCGCTTGCAGCGCTCGGTGATGCCGAAGCCGTCGGCCGTGATGAAGTTGCGCGGCATCGGCTTCTCGACGTTGGCCACCTTCTCCAGCGGCGCCATGCCGATGCGGTACCGGTAGGGCACATCGCTGGTGCGTTCGATGGTCGGCATCACCGCGTTGTGGCCCTTGAGCGCCAGCTTCACCGCTGCGGCGCCGAGCTCATAGGCTTGCTTCACATCGGTCTTCGAGGCGATGTGGCGCGCGGCGCGCTGCAGGTAGTCGGCGACGGCCCAGTGGAACTTGTAGCCGTGCGCCTGCTTGACCATGTTGGCGACGAC
>JANPKC010000228.1:0-9339 GCA_031425855.1 Actinomycetes bacterium
CGGAGTCGTCAGCTCCTCGTCGATGATCTCGTTGCAGAGATCGATGCACTCGTCGCAGATGTAGACCCCGGGGCCCGCAATCAGCTTCTTGACCTGTCGCTGGCTCTTGCCGCAGAAGCTGCAGAGGAGCTGCTCGTTGCCGTCGGATGCGCGGGCCATGTCTCGTTCTACCTCGATTTCGTCGAATCGGCTAGTGGCAGGTCTGCCTAGCGGTGCTCGATGACGCGGTCGATCAGTCCGTACTCCATCGACTCCTGGGCCGTGAGGAAGTAGTCGCGTTCCATGTCGTGCGACACCTTCTCGATCTCCTGCTTGCTGTGTAGAGCGAGAATCTCCTCGAGCCGACGCTTGAGCGCGATCGTCTCGCGCGCCGCAATCTCGATGTCCGTCGCCTGACCTTGGAAGCCGCCGGACACCTGGTGGATCAGAATCTTGGCATTCGGCAGGGCGAACCGCTTCCCTGCAGCGCCGCCGGCGAGAATGACCGCGCCCATGCTCATCGCGATCCCGACACAGGTCGTTTGAACATCGGGCTTGATGAACTGCATCGTGTCGTAGATCGCGAGCCCGGCATAGACCGAGCCCCCCGGCGAGTTGATGTAGATCTGGACGTCCTTGTCAGGATCCTCCGACTCGAGGTGCAGCAGCTGCGCCACGATCAGGTTGGCGATCTGGTCGTCCACCGGGGTGCCGAGGAAGATGATCCGCTCGTTCAGCAAGCGGGAGTAGATGTCGAACGAGCGCTCGCCGCGCGACGTCTGCTCGATCACCATCGGGATCAACGGGCTCATGCAGTCTCCTTGCCGGACAGTTCAGTTACCTGGGGTCCACAACGTTGTCTCTGTCTCCGGTTTTTCCTTGTCGGGTGTCCAAATCGCGTCGCGCGCCTGGGCATCCGCGAGCGGGATCGGCTTCACCTCGGCGGCGACCCGGTCGAGCGCTGCGCGGAGGCGCAGGTCCTCGCGCAGGTCTTCCTGCCGTCCGTGCTGCCACAGATCCTCGATCACGTTGTCGGCATCTTCGCCCGCCGCTTCAGCCTGCTCGCGAATCAAATCCTTGACCTGGTCGTCCGAGATCTCGATCCCGAGCTTGTCGGCGACGGCCTCGAGCGCGAGCTCGCGCGCGACGGAGAGCGCAGCCTCCATCTGCATCGACTGCGTCAGCTCCTCCGCGGAGCGACCGGTCAGCTGCAGGTAGGTCTCGGGCGCGATCCCGCGCCGCTCGAGCGAGCGGATGAAGCCCGTCAGCAGCTCGCGCGTGCGCGACTCGACGAGCGGGCCGGCCGGCTTCACCTTCGAGGCGACGACGAGAGCGTCGACGGCGTTGGCGCGGAAGGCGTTCTCGATCTCGGCATCGACGGCCTCGCGCAGCCGCTGCTCGATGTCGGCGCGCAGCTCGTCGAGCGTGTCGAACTCGCTCGCGGAGCGCGCGAGCTCGTCGTCGAGCTCGGGCAGCACCTTTTCGCTGATCTCCTTGACGGTGATGTCGACGTTCGACGTCGACTCGTCCGCGAGCTCGTACGCGACGCTCTTCGTCTCGCCGGCGGACGCGCCCACGAGCGCAGCCTCGACCTCCTCGACGAGCCGCCCCGAGCCGAGCTCGACGACGGTGTCGCGCTGGGCCTCGCCCTCGGGCGAGACGATGTCGACGACGAGCGTGTCGCCCTCCTTCGCCGGCCGCTCGCCTGCGGGGATCAGTTCGGCGACCGACTCGCGCAGCGCCTCGAGCTCCTGCGTCACGAGCTCCTCGGGCACCTCGGCGTCGGGCTTGCCGACCTCGAGCTCCGTCCAGTCGACGACGTCGACCTTCGGCTGCACCGGCACGGTCGCGGTGAACTCCCAGTCGGCCTGGTCGCCGGTCGGGAGCTCGTAGTCGTACTGCGGTTGCGCGACCGGGCGGATGCGCGCGCGCGCGGCCGCGTTCCAGAACCAGCCGCCGATGTGGCTGTCGACCGCCTCCTGGAAGATGCGGTCGTTGCCGAGGCGCTGCTTGAGGACGGGGATCGGCACCTTGCCGGGCCGGAAGCCGGGGATCTTCACGGACTGCGCGAGATCCGACGTGGCGTGCTCGACCGCGTG
Organism: Actinomycetes bacterium; assembly: GCA_031425855.1. Classification (GTDB taxonomy): domain Bacteria; phylum Actinomycetota; class Thermoleophilia; order Gaiellales; family Gaiellaceae; genus Gaiellasilicea. The sequence goes on from JANPKC010000228.1 coordinate 2,079, forward strand.
GTGGACGTCGTGCGCGGGCACCTCCACCTTCAGGCGGACGGTGTCGCCGCCGAGCTCCTCCACCTGCGCCGTCATTGGACCATTCAAGCAGAGGCCGCGCGGGCCGAGTCGAGCTCTCGGGCGAGTGCGCGGACGCGCTGCTCGATCTCGTCGCGCAGCTCGCGAACCCGTTCGAGCGACTTCCCGGCGGGATCCTCGAGCCCCCAGTCGACGTAGGTCGTGCCGGGCAGCACCGGACAGACGTCGCCGCAGCCCATCGTCACGACCACGTCCGCCCAGGCCGCGTCCACGTCGGGCCGGAGCTGGCGGGGCGTTCGGCCGGAGAGGTCGAAGCCGACCTCACTCATCGCCTCGACGACCTCGGGGTGAAGGTGCGCCTCCGCCCGGCTGCCGGCTGAGCGGACCTCGTGGCCGCCGTGCCGCTCGAGGAACGCATGCGCCATCTGGGAGCGCCCGGCGTTGCCGATGCAGAGGAAGAGGACGTTCGCCACGGGCGTAGGCTAGACGCTCGATGCGCCTCTTCGTCCTCGTCCGCCACGGCCAGTCGGAGCTGAACGCGAGCCGGCGCGTCAACGGCGACCCATCCGTGCCGGTGGCGCTGACCGCGCAGGGCGAGGACGAGGCAACAGCGCTGGGAGTCCAGCTCGCAGGGATCGAGCTCGACCTCTGCGTCCACACCCGCTTCGGGCGGACGCGGCAGACGGCCGAGCTCGCGCTCGCGGGCCGCCAGGTTCCCCTCGAGACCGAGCCGCTCCTCGACGACATCGACGTCGGCGAGCTCGAGGGGCACTCGATCGACGGTTACCGCGCCTGGAAGCGCGAGCACGACCGGCACGATCCGTTCCCCGGCGGGGAGTCGCTCGCTGCGGCGGCACGCCGCTACGCGGATGGCTACACGCGGCTGCTGGCGCGGGCGGAGCGGCGGATCCTCGTCGTGTGCCACGAGATCCCGGTCCGCTACGCGGTCAATGCGGCGGCCGGCTCGGACGAGCTCGACGGGCCTGCGCACGAGATTCGCAACTGCGTCCCGCACCTCTTCGACGACGACGGGCTCGCCCGCGCCGCGGAACGGATCCGGACGCTGACGCGGGGCTGAGCGGCCGGGGGCGCGCGCCTTACTTCTTCCTGCCGCCCTTCTCCTTCTCCTTCTCCTTGTCCTTGCTCTGCCCGGGCGGGCCCGTGTGCTCGTGGTTCGAGTCGCCGTGCCCCCAGCCGGGCCGCTGCTCCAACGACGGGGTGACGGTCGGCGGCGGAGTCGGGGTCGGAGTCGGAGTCGGGGTCGGAGTCGGGACGGGCGTCGGAGTGGGTTGCGTCCCCGGGCCGGTCCCGCCGCCGCCGCCGGGGGTCGGGGTCGGAGTCGGAGTCGGAGTCGGAGTCGGTGCGGGCGCGGGGGTCGGCTTCGGGGTGGGAGCCGGCTTCGGCTTCGGCCTCGGCGCGGGTGCAGGCTTCGGAGTGGGCCTCGGAGTGGGCTTGGGCGTCGGCTTCGGAGCCGCCGTCGGCTGCGAGGGCCTCGACACGGGCGCGCTCGGCTTTGCCGGCGACGCATCGGGTTGCGCGGTCGCCGCGCCCGGGCGTCCGCCGCCGGTGCCTGCGCTGGCTCCCGCCCCCGGCGACCCAGCCGGTGACGCGCCGCCGCCTCGTGCGAGGGTGTCGCGCCGGGCCGAACCGCGCGCGCCCGTTTCGAAAGTGCCGCCCCGAGCAGGCGCCGTCACGTCCGGCACGTAGATCACCGGCGGCTCGCCGCGCTCCGCGAACGCCTCGGGCGGCAGGATGCGGCCGATCGTGTCGGGACCTTCCAGCGCGTCACGCCAGAGGTAGCCGGCCACCACGGCGACTGCGAGCAGGCTGGACACACGGACGACGCTCCACGGGAATCTCATCGCGGCACCGAGTATTCCCTGTTCGGCGGATGCCCTCGGCGTCGACGTGCAGAGGGGTGGCGAACGGGACTCGAACCCGCGACCACCGGGACCACAACCCGGGGCTCTACCAACTGAGCTACCGCCACCTCGCGGTGCACAGGATAGCGGCGGGACGTGGGGCATACTGACCTCGAGCGGCCCCGTAGCTCAGTGGATAGAGCGGCAGGCTTCGAACCTGCGCGCGGAGGTTCAATTCCTCCCGGGGCCATCGTCACCCTGCCGAGCTCCATTTTGCGTTCCCCCCACCGGTCTTCACCCCTCCTCCCGTTATAGGCGGGATCGGCGGCCGGTGGGTAAAACCTGGCCTTCCGTGGGTCTATGCTGTCCCTTCGGCGGGCGTGGCGGAACTGGCAGACGCGCCGGGTTTAGGTCCCGGTGGGCTCCGGCCCTTGGAGGTTCAAGTCCTCTCGCCCGCATCGTCTTCCGTCGCATGACTCGAGATCCGCAGCAGCGGATCACGAGTCGCGCCGAGGCATGGCTCTAGCCGCATGGTCGAGCCATGCGCCCGGGAGGATTCGAACCTCCGACCAACGGATTAGAAGTCCGTCGCTCTGTCCACTGAGCTACGGGCGCCTGCGGAACAGCCTAGCCCGGCCGGTGGCTACGAGCGGACGCCGAAGTCCGTCGTGATCAGGACGACGTCGCGTCCGCCGAAGACCCCGGGGGCGGAGCGGACGGCGACGGCAGAGAGGCCGATCTCGCGCCAGCGCGGCGTGAGGATGTTCTTGCGATGTCCCGGGCTCTCCATCCAGAGCTTCAGCGCCGCCTTCGCGGTCAGCGCGCCCGACGACCAGAGCAGGTTCTCGCCCACCGACCAGTTCTCGTAGCCGCTCGGGCCGTAGAAGCGCTGGACGCGCTTCCAGAACTCGGAGCCGTCGCGGGAGTCGTGGGCGAAGAAGCCGAAGGTGCCCATCGCGCGCGAGTGGGCGTCGGCGGCGGCGGAGAGCGGCTTCGACAGCCGCAGCGGCGCGAGGCCGTGCTGCTGCCGGATCGCGTTCAGCTCGGCGAGCACCGGGCCCTCGAGCTGGTCTGCGGCGGCGACCGTGCGGACGGGCATCGAGGCCGCGCCCGCGCCGGCGGCGAAGGAGGAGAGCAGCGTCACCGCGAGGGCGAGCGCAACGGCCGAGATCCGTGTTCGACGGGTTCCCACACCCTGTCAATCGGACGCACCCCGCCCGAGTGTGATCATCCGAATGGGTTATCTTTTGTAAGGGATACGTCGGGAGCTAGGCGGCCGAGGGCTCGGCCGGCGGCGTCCCTCGTGCACGGCGGTAGGCGAGCCAGTCGACCAGGAGCACCTGGATCGCGCCGGCGACGGGGATCGCGGCGAGCGCCCCGATCACGCCGGCGAGCTCGGCACCGATCAGCACCGCGATCAGGACGGCCAGCGGCGAGAGCTGCACGGTGCGGCCGTAGACGACCGGCTGCAGCACGTGGTTCTCGAGCTGCTGGTAGAGGACGAAGAAGACCAGCACGATCACGCCCGACGTGGTCGTGTCGAGAAACGCCACCGTCGTGACGAGGATGGCGGCGATGGTGGCGCCGGCGAGCGGGATCAGGTCGAGGATCGCGACGAGGAGGCCGAGCGCGACCGCGTAGGGGACGCCGACGGCGAGCAGCACGACGGTCGAGACGACGCCCGCGATCAGGCTGATCGTCAGGTTGCCGGTCACGTAGCCGCCGATCGTCCGGTAGATGTCGTAGCCGATCTTGCGCCAGCGCGGCTGCTGCTCCTCGGGGAGGAGCCCGTACAGCCGCTCGACCCAGGCGGGCCCCTCCAGCAGCATGAACAGGGTCAGGAACGAGATCGTGACCGTCGCGACGATCGCCGTGACGACGCCCTTGGTCACCGCCAGCGCGGTCCCGGAGATGCCGAGCAGCTTCGAGGCTCCACCTTCGGAAAGCGCCTCCCGGACCCGCTCGGTGATCTGGTATTCGCGCTCGAGGAAGCCGAGCCGGCCGCGGCCCGCGGTCAGGTCCTCGACGTAGCCCGGCACCGCGTCGACGAAGTCGTTCACCTGCGCGACGATCGTCGGGATGATCGTCGCACCGAGCGCCGCGATCGCGAGGATCGCGCCGACGAAGACGATCGCGACGGCGAGCCCGCGTCGCGCGACGCCGCGACGCTGCAGCCCGTCGACCGCCGGGTTGAGCGCGAGCGCGAGGAAGATCGCGACGAAGATCCAGATCAAGATCCCGCGCGCCGCCTGGACGATCTCGATCATGACGACGCCCGCGAGGATGATCCCGAGCACGACGAGGATCGCGCGCGGCCGGAAGCGGACGAGACGCTCCTCCATCCGGGGGAGACTACGGAGACGCGCGGACGTTGCTCAGCGCGTCTTGAAGACGAAGGGCCCGCAGGCGCCGCCCGTCTCCTCGCGGACGAGCTTGCCGGCCGCGTCCTTCGGCGTCACGGTGATCGCCGCGCCGGTGACCTCGACCTCGGCGTAGCTGTAGACGTCCGCGCTCGCGCAGGCCATCCCGACGCCGCGCGGCGGCGCCGGCTTGTAGAAGAGGGCAGTGATCGCCGAGCCCATCCCCGCCCGGCCGAGCGTCTGGTCGACCTCCTTGTTCTGCGTGTTCGTCGCGACCGGGCCCGTCACGACCTCCCACATCCCCGTCCCCACCGGCCCGCCCGCGCCGAACGTGCTCAGCCGCACCTCGTTGACGAAGTTGGCGTGGGTGTCGGTGGCCAGGAAGAGGACGTTCTTCACGTTCGCCTGCAGGAAGCGGAGCAGCTTCTCGCGCTCTGCGGGGTAGCCCTCCCAGCGGTCGTACGGGAGTGCGAAGAACTGCTGGATCGGGACCTCGTTGACGATCACCTTCCAGGTCGCGGTCGACGCCCTGATCGCCTTCGTGAACGCGGCGTACTGGCGGGCGCCGAGCATCGTCCGCGAGGGATCCGCGAGCGCGTCGAGGCAGGCCTGCGGGACCGGGTTCGCGAGCGAAGGCACGAGCGAGGCGAAGGCGTTGCGCACCGGCTGCGGTGCCGTCGGCGCGAGATCGCCGTTGCAGATCGCGCGCACCTTGGCCGAGCGGAAGGAGCGCTCGTCGAGGAAGAAGAGCTCGAGATGCCTGCCCCAGCGGAAGGTGCGGTAGAGGCCGTTCGCGTCCGAGTAGCCGACGGGCGAGTAGTCGGTGAACGCGACAGCGCCGCGCCGGAAGATCCCGGCCCCGTGCTCGGCGCGGGTGAAGTCGTTGATGAACTCGTGGTCGTCCCAGTGGCTGTAGAGCCCGGTGCCGCGGCGGAGGTTGCGCAGGTGCGCGTAGCCGAGGTTCTGACGGTACTTCGCCCACTTCGCCGGGATCGTCAGCGCGGGCGGGACGCCGCCGACCTCGCTGTCGGAGTAGATCGTGTCGCCGAGGTTGATGTTGAAGTGGTTCCGCTCCGCCGCCATGCGTCCGTAGACCTGGAACAGGTTGTAGGCGGGCTTGCCCGTCTTCGGGTCGCGCGTCCCGTCCGCGTCGCCGCTGATCGCGAACCGGACGGTCGCCGGGGCGCCCCGCGCGGGCGCAGTCCAGAAGGTGCCGCCGGTGGCCATCTCGGTCTTCCGGTACGGGGTCGAGAAGAGATACGTGTAGCGCGTGTTCGGCTTCAGCCCGTGGACGCGCCGCTGGACGACCCGGTCGCGCTCGTTCAGGGGCCTCAGCGTGATCTGGACGGGCGGCATCCCCTTGCGGGGCACCGGCCAGACGTAGAGCCGCACCCGCCCGAGCTCGTTCGAGCGTGTCCAGAGGAGCGCGCTCGTCGAGGTCATCTCGCCGGCCGCGACGCCGTACCGGAACCCAGGCGTCGCTCCTGCGGCCGGCGCGAGGGCGAGCGCGGCAAGGGCCGGCGCGGCGAGGCCGAGGATGGCGAGCCGTCGCACCCGCCCAGCCTACTTCAGCCCGGCTGGTCGATCTCCTGAAAGCCGGTGAAGTCGGAGAAGGCGACCTCGTAGGGCTCGGTCTGCTGCACCTCGACGCTGACCGTGGCGGTGATCCGGTCCCGCAGCTGCAGGCGTGCGGCCCGGCTTCTCTCGGCGGCCTCCTCGTCGACCCAGAAGGTGATCACGTGGGTGGTGCCGGTCTCCTCGTTGCTGAGCATCAGCAGGCCCTCGAAGCCCTCGACGTCGCGGAGCCACTCGACCATCGTCTCGCCGGCCATCGTCGCGAGCGCGAGCATGTCCGTCGCGGTGCCGCGGGTCGTTGTCATGGAAGCGTGCATCGGCGAGAGCGGGTGGAGGGAATCGAACCCTCGTAACTAGCTTGGAAGGCTAGGGCTCTACCATTGAGCTACACCCGCGGAGGTCACGTAGCGTAGCCGCGTGGATCCCTACGCGTGGTCGTGGAACGCCGAGGCGCTGATCCTCGTCCCGGCCATGACGGTGGCGTACTTCTGGGCCTTGCGGCGGGCGCCGGCGCCTCGGTGGCGGACCGGCTGCTGGCTCGGCGCGATGCTGCTCCTGCTCGCGGTCACGGTCACGCCGGTCGAGACGATCTCGCTCCACTACCTCCTTTCGGTGCACCTGATCCAGAACGTCGTCCTCGCCGAGTGGGCGCCGCTGCTCGCGGTGCTCGCGATCCCGCCGGCGCTCGCCGCGCGCGTGCCGAGAGTCCTAGCCCTGCCCGCGCTCGCCGTCTGGGTCGTCAACTACGGGGTCTGGCATCTGCCATGGGTCTACGACGCGGCGCTCCGGCACCCACACTCGCTGCTCCACCTCGAGCACGCCCTCTACTTCCTCACCGGGCTCGCGCTGTGGTGGCCGGTGGCGCACGGCCCGCTGACGGCGGGCGCCAAGGCGGCCTACGTCTTCGGCGCCTTCTTGCTCGCGAGCCCGATCGGGTTGATGATGGCGCTCGTGCCCGACCCGATCTACGACTTCTATGCCGAGGCGCCGCGGCTGTGGGGCCTGTCGCCGATCCTCGACCAGCAGATCGCCGGCGTCTCGATGGCGGCCGCGGAGGCGGTGGTCTTCTTCGCCGTCTTCGCCTTCTACTTCGCCCGCTTCTTCGCCGAGCAGGACGCGGCGACGTGAGAACGAACGTCACGAGCATGAAGGCGCTGCGGAGGTGGCTCGGCTCGTTGTTCCGGACGGGGTCCGAGCCCGGGTCGAGCCCGGACGGCGACCGCCGCGCCGGGAGCGACCGGCGCGCGGGCGACGACCGCCGCTCGAGCCTCGGAGAGCCGCGCTCGGCCGCCGAGGAGCGCCGCGACGGCTCCGAGCGCCGCTCGGGCGCCGACCGCCGCAACAGCAGCTAGAGCAGCCAGTTCCCAGGGAGCCGCGGCCTCGAGGCCCGCGAAGCAGGCCTCCTTCAGGGGTCTTCGCGCGATCGGCGTCCGCCGCAAGGCGGAT
>JANPKC010000229.1:0-1865 GCA_031425855.1 Actinomycetes bacterium
GCGTCTTGCCCGAGCCGTCGGCGTTCATCACCCAGATGCCGTAGTCGGTGTCGCCGTCCGCTCCGACCCAGACGATCTTGCCGTTCGTCCCCGGGTACGCGGCGTCGGCCGGCCGGCCGCCGACAAGGCCGACGAGCAGCGCCACGAGCGCGGCCAGCGTCAGAAGCGCGAGTCTCCGGGTCATCGGTGTTCTCCTCCTGGTGTGCAAAGACGTCCCCTGCCGTTTCGGCTCATCGGGGCGATCCTCCCGGCTTGCTCTTGGAGAATCCTTGGCGAATTCTTGGCGCAGGCTGGTCAGACCTGCGCTTCCGGACGAACATCCCTCTCCTCGCAGGCACCGATCCACAGCGTCGACGCTATGAGGTCGGGAGCGGGTTTCCAAGTGTGGAAACCCACACGCTTTTGCGATCAGAGGCGGTGCGCGAGCTCCGTACGCGAGCGGACGCCGAGCTTCGCGTACACCTTCGACAGGTTGGACTCCACCGTGCGGACGGTGACGAACAGCCTCGCCGCCACGTCTTTGTTCGACAGGCCTTCGGCGACGAGCTCGGCAACGCGCCGTTCGGTCTCCGTCAACTCGCCGGATGAGCCGGACCGGCCTGGGATGCGGGCCAGCTCGGAGGCAGCCTGCTCGGCCCAGAGCGGTGCGCCGAGCGAGTCGAAGAGATTCAGGGCCTCCGTCAGCGAGGCGCGAGCCGCAGCGCGTTGCTTCGCCCTCCGCTCGATCGATCCCTTCACGAGGAGGGTGCGTGCCAGCTCGAAGGGCTCCCTCAACAGATCGTGCGCTTCCAGGGCTCTCGCGATCGCGGTTTCCGCCGCCCGGCGATCGCCCTGCGTGGCCGCGATCAGCGCCGCCCCTCGCGCGTGCATCGCGACCTCCCAGGGCCGCTCGCTCGCGGCAAGCAGAGCGTTCGCCTGTTCCGCCCGCTCGAGATGCCCAGCGGCCACGCAAGCCTCGACGTAGTCGTGGACGCACGGGTGGGCCGAGAAGAGGCCGACGCCGAGCTCGACGAGCTGGCGGATCGCCGGCTCGAGAACGTCGACCGCCGCAGCGGGGTTGCCGACCGAGAGCTCCATGAAGCTGAGGTCGCGGCGCGCTGCGATCTCTGCGCTCCTGTCTCCGTTCTGCGGCGCGACTTCCAGCAGCGCGACCGCAAGCCGGCGGGCCTCGTCCACCTCTCCCATGTGTGCGACGACGCGCGCTGCCCGCAACACGTGGTGCGCCTGGTCCTGTAGCGGCGCAGCCTGCTGCTGGAGTGCTGCGCCGTCCGTTGCGTAGCGATGGGCGAGCGACCAGTTTCCGGCACGCAACTCCAGCTCCGCGAGCGACGAGAGCGCCACGCCGCGCATCACCTCGTCGCCGAGGCCGGCCGCCCGCTCGAGCTGCGCGTGGACCAGGGGGCGTGCCCGATCGAACTCGCCCAGGTAGATCAACGTGACACCGAGCAGGAAGCTCGCCCGAAAGTGAATCGAGAACGCCCCGTGCGCCGTCTCGAGCTCGACCGCGCGCTCCAGCGCCTCGAGACCGTCAGCGCGGCCGCGCATCGTCTCGACGTGTCCGAGCATGGCAAGCGCGCGGGCGTGCCGAACGTCGTCACCCGCAGCAGCGGCGCAATCGACCGCCAGGCGGGCGTGCTCGGAGGCCTCGCCGAGATTCGTCGCCCTGCGCGCACTCGCTGCAATGTAGAAGTGCAGGTCTGCCTCGAGCGCGAGGTCGTCGCCGACCTCGCCGAGTGCCTCGCGGCAGAGCTCGAGTCCCTGCAGCTGGTACGGCACCCTGTGTGAGAGCCGTGCGAGCAACCGCGCCCTCTCCGGGCCCGGCGCCATGTCGTCGATCAGAGTCTCCAGGATCGACTGGCTTCGTG
>JANPKC010000230.1:0-3759 GCA_031425855.1 Actinomycetes bacterium
GCGCGCCCGGCCTCGGCTCCGTTCGGGTCGCGTGAGCCGCCTACCCGCGACCGGTCGTCCCCCCTGCCGATGTAGATGCGGAGGGGCCGCCGACCTGTGCCGGCAGATGTAAGAAGTTTGTTCGCGCGCGTGCACGCGGCCGATTTCTGGGCATCCTGAGACAGTGGCCACCACCGCGACCGGGCTTAGCGCCGCCCGTGAGCTCGACGAGCTCTACCGCACGCACGCGGCCGAGGTCTTCCGCTACGCGTACGCGGTGCTCGGCAACCGGGCCGACGCGGAGGACATCACCCAGACGACGTTCGTGAACGCGCTGCGCGCGCTCGAGCGCGGCGACCGTCCGCGCAAGCCGACGAACTGGCTGATCACGATCGCGCACAACCTGATCCGGCAGCGCTTCCGCCAGCAGCAGTCCCGGCCTCGCGAGGTCGAGCTCGGGCACGACCTGCCCGCCACCGAGGCGGCCGACGACGGGCCGTCCGTCGACGACCTCGTCCGCGCCCTGCAGCGGATCCCCCCGACCCAGCGCCAGGCTCTCGTCCTGCGCGAGCTGGAGGGCCGCTCGTACAACGAGATCGCGGCCATGCTCGAGATCTCGGTGTCCGCGCTCGAGGCGCTGATCTTCCGCGCCCGCCGCTCGCTCGCCGAGGAGCTCGAGAGCCTCGTCACGTGCGACACCGCCGAGCTCGCGCTCTCCCTCCGCACGGACGGACGCCTCGGCCGCAAGGAGCGCCGCCGCCTCCTCGCCCACCTGGACGAGTGCGCGAGCTGCGCGCGCATCGCGGCCCGAAGCATGAAGCACCGGCGCGCTTTCAAGGCGCTCGCCGTCCTGCCATTGCCGTTCTCGTTGACGCTGTTCAAGGGCGCGCCGAGCGCGTACGCCGCAGCCGGCCTGCCGACGATCGGCGCCGGAGCGGCAGCTGGCACCGCCGCGGGAGTGGGCGCTGCCGGAGTGACCGCGAAGATCGCCGTCGGCCTTGCCGCCGTCGCTGTGGCGGGCGGCGCCGGCTACGAGGGCGTGCAGGCGGTGCGCGAGCCGGCCGCGCCGGCACGCGCCGCGTCGATCCCGGCCACGGCCAATCCGGTCGAGGCGCCGGTGGCCCTCGCCGCCGCGGGCCGCCCGCTCGCCGGAACGACGTCTGGCACGGGTGCTGTCGAGCGGGGGCCGAGCGCCGTCAAGCGCGACCGGGGCGCGATGGGCGGAGAGAAGAAAGCGCGTCCCGACAAGCCGAGCCGCGCCAAGCCGGCGCCGGCCGCGACGCCGGCGAAGGGTCGCAGCACCGCGACTCCCGGCCGCGCCAAGCCCCCGGCCACGCGAGCTGCGCCGACGCAGCGGGAGAAGGCGAAGCAGAACGCGCGTCGCGGGCCTGCGCCCGCCGCTCAGGACGCCCGCGCGAAGCCGGAGAAGCCGACGCGGCAGGCCAAGCCCGTCGAGATCGCCGACCCGGCCGAGATCGTCAAGGCCGCCAAGGCGCCCGGCATTCCCCCGATCGAGCTGCCCAAGCCCGAGAAGCCGCGCTAGCCCGCGCGGCGCCCGTCAGATCCAGCGCCACAGCTTCGCGAGCCCGATCGTGATCGGCGCGATCAGCGCGATCACGGCCAGCACGGCCCAGAAGAGGGCAGGCTCGTCGAAGAGCCCGACCTTGAAGTTCATCCCCATCACGCCGGCGATCAGCGCACCCGGGAGCAGGATCACCGAGGCGAGCGTCAGCACCTTCATGATCTCGTTCGTGCGGTGCCCGCCGCGGGCGATCAGGACGTCGAAGGAGCCGACGATCGCCTCTCGCGCATCGCGGGCCTCCTGCACCGTCGACTCGAAGCGGGCGAGCAGCGACTGGTAGCGCTCGCCGGACGCATGGTCGCCGAGCGCCTCCAGCTCCGGGTGCGTCAGCGCGACGAGCGCCGAGCGGTGCGCACCGAGGGCCCGCCGGAGCTTGCCGACCTCGCGGCGCATCTCGATCAGCCGCTCGATGTCCCTCTCCCCCTCGCTGTCGCCGCGCATCGCCTGGATGTCGAACTCCTCCAGCCGGTGCTCGATCCGCTCGAACGCGGTCGAGTAGGAGCCGAGCACCCATTCGAGCAGCGCCGCGAGGAAGGCGGGGCCGTCGAGCGAGCCGGTGTCGCCCGACCCCGACACGCGGGCGGCGAACTCCTCCAGCACCGGGACGGGCTCGTCGTGGGCGGTGACGACCCAGTTCTCGCCGACGACGCATTCGAGTGCGACGAGATCACCCTCGTCGTCCTCGCCGTTCGGCGCGTACGTCGTCACGTGGATGTAGCGGCCGTGGTCGTTGAAGACGGCCCGGTCCCTGGAGGCGACGAGGCACTCGCTCGTGCCGCTGTCGAGCCCGAACTCCGCCGCGACGCGCTCGGCCTCGTCCTCCGAGTCGCGGTCGACGTCGACCCAGAGCAGCTTGCCGCGGCTCAGGCGCTTCGGCCGGTCGGCGATGTCGACGAGACGCTCGACCTGGTCCCGGTCGAACAGGATTGCTTCGCTCACGCTCTGCCTCCCTTCGGACCCCCGTCCGCCACGCCGCGTACCCGGCCGATGCGCGGGCTAAGCACGCGAAAAAGCCTTACGGAGCGCTGACGCTTCGCATACCGCGGCGTCACGGATCGCTCACGACGCCCTGCGCAGAGTGCGTCGACAGCGAGGAAGGAGGAGGCAATGCACATCGGACGGGCACATCAGGCGCTGATCGCGACACTTGCGATCGCGCTCGCCGGGGCCGCGGCTGCGACTGCATCGCAGTCGGTAGGGGCTGCATTCCCGGGCAAGAACGGCCGCATCGTCTTCAACGACCAGAACGGCAGCCTCGTCCTGGTCAACCCCGACGGCACCGGCCTCGTGCGGATCGCGCAGACGCAGACGGCCGACGGCGCCATCGGAGCGTCGTTCTCGCGCGACGGCACGCGGATCGCCTACAGCCGCAGCGGCGGCAGCGACCCGGACGTGTTCACGATCCGCCCCGACGGCAGCAGCCAGAGACAGATCACGTTCTCGCGCGGCTCGGACGTCGACCCGACCTGGTCCGGCGACGGCACCCGGATCGCCTTCGAGACGAACCGGAACGGCAACGTCGACATCTACGCGGTCGACGCCGACGGGGCGAACAGCCTGCGCTTGACCACCGCGCCGCAGCACGAGCTCGATCCCGCGTGGTCGCCCGTCGGCAACCGGATCGCCTACACGGTGCAGACTGGCGAGTCGAAGCAGGTCTGGGTGATGAACGGCGACGGGACCGGCAAGACCCAGCTCACGAACGCGCCGAACCTGAGCCAGAACCCGAGCTGGTCGCCCGATGGAACCCGGATCGCATTCGACTCCGACCGGGCCGAGGCGGGCGACCTCGAGATCTACTCGATGAAGGCGGACGGCACCGACGTGCGGCGGCTCACCGAGAGCCCGGCGCTCGACGCCCTGCCGGCGTACTCGCCCGACGGGAAGCAGATCGTCTTCGTCAGCGACCGGGCACGGAAGGACAGCCGCAAGCTCTACGTGATGACGGCCTCGGGCGGATCGCCGAGGAAGCTGATCAAAGCGACCGGGTTCGCCTTCCAGATGGTTCCCGACTGGCAGCCGGTCAGGGCCAAGGATCCCTGCACGATCCGCGGCACGATCCATGCGGACGTACTCCACGGCACGCCGCGGGCCGACGTCATCTGCGGGCTCGGCGGCAACGACATGCTTCAGGGGCTCGGCGGCAACGACACTCTCCACGGAGGGCTCGGCACCGACACCCTGATCGGCGGCGCCGG
>JANPKC010000231.1:0-2945 GCA_031425855.1 Actinomycetes bacterium
CAAGCCCGGGAGCGAAGCGACCCTTCAGGGGTCTTGGCGCGAATCCGGGATCTGCACTCGCAGATCCCGGGTTCTGATTGCGCCCGAAGAATTACAGCCCGCGGCCGACCCGGCAGCCGGCGCCGAACGTCGTGCCGGGCGGCGGCGGCTGCGGCGCCGAGCGGCCGACGAACATCGCGAGCGTGGCGCTGTTCTCCTCGCCGCCGACGAGCACCGACTCGCCGCCGATCGACTGCGGCTCGCCGCCGAGCCGGCAGTGGAGCGAGCGCCCCTCGTTCGAGCGGAAGCGGACCCAGCCGAGCTGCAGCAGCTGCCCGGCCGAGAGGTCGGTCGTCAGCGGCTTGACGAGGTCGCCGCCGACGAACGGCAGCTTCAGGAACGTCCCGGGGGAGACGAGCTTGCTCGTCATCGCCTCGACGACGTCCTGCTGCCGCTCCCCGCGCGTGAGGTCGTTCTCGGCCGGGTCGAGCTGGTTCTCGCGGATGCGGGAGTAGATCAGCGCGCGCTGGCCGCTCATCTCCTGCTTCCCCTTGCCGAAGCGCCAGCCGGGCCACTCCTGGCAGCGGGCGTCCGTCGCGTAGGGGCAGTCGAAGCGGTTGGAGAGGATCGGCTTGGGCACGTCGATCTCGACCCCGCCGAGCGCGTCGATCACCTCCTTGAAGTTGTCGAAGTCGACGAGGACGACGTGGTTCGGCTGCAGGCCCGTGAGCGCGCGGACGGTCTTCATCGTCAGCGCCGGGCCGCCGAGCTGGAAGGCCGCGTTGATCTTGTTCGCGCCCTGCCCCGGAATGTCGACGCGCAGGTCGCGCGGGATCGACAGGTACGACATCCGGTGGCGCGCGGGATCCGTCCGGACGAGCAGGATCGAGTCCGACCGGCGGAAGTCCTGCCGCGCCGCGGTCTTGTCGCCGTCGGTGCCGAGCAGCATGATCAGCGACGGCTTCGAGCTCAGCAGGCCGTCCTGGGCGGCGAGGCTCGCCTCGACGGTCTTCGGCAGCCGCCCGTTCGCGTCCTCGACGCCGCTGCGGAAGGCGAGGTAGCTCGCGACGACCCAGACGACGAGGAGGACGGCGAGGAGCACGACGGCGAGCCCGACCCGGCGGCCCCAGCGCGGCCTGCCCGGCCGCTTCGCGCTGCTCGGCTCGCCACGGCCGGACCGCTCCGGACGCGGCGCGCTCGGCACCTTCCCCTTCGCGCGGCCGCCCTTGTAGACCCGGTAGGGCTTCTCTGCGTCCGCCATCCGGCCGGGTATGGTAGCCGCGTCCTGTGGATGCCAAACGAGTCATCGGCGTCGATCTCGGCGGCACGAAGATCGCGACGGGATCGATCGACGCCGACGGCAACCTCCTGGCCAAGAGCGAGCTGCCGACGCCGTTGGACTCCCAGCAGGCGCTGCTCGACGCGATCGCGGGCGCGATCGAGCCGCTCGCGCGCGACGGCGTCGACGCGATCGGCTTCGGGATCCCGGGCGTCGTCGACCGTGAGACGGGCCGCGTGGTCGGCTCGACGAACATCCCGCTCCGCGACGTCTCGCTCGACGAGCTGACGCGCGAGCGCTTCGGCGCCCCGGCCGCGGTCGAGAACGACGCGAACGTCGCGGCGCTCGCCGAGTGGCGGCTCGGCGCGGGCCGTGGGAAGTCGGATCTCGTCATGCTCACGCTCGGCACCGGAGTCGGCGGCGGCCTGGTCCTCGGCGGAGAGCTCTACCGTGGGATCGCCGAGCTCGGGCATGTGGTCGTCGTCGCCGACGGCCCGCCGTGCCAGGGCAACTGCGGCGGCCGCGGGCACCTCGAGGTGCTCGCTTCCGGGAACGCCGCCGACCGCGCCGCGGAGAAGCTCTGGGGCGAGGGTGCGAACGCGGAGCTCCTGGTCGGGCGCGCTGAGGAAGGCGACCCCGAGGCGATCGAGGCGCTCGGAGGGATCGGCCACCTACTCGGCGCGGCCGTCGGCTCGTTCATCAACACGTTCGCGCCCGAGCTCGTGATCATCGGCGGCGGCTTCGGCCTTGCTGCCTTCGACTTCATCCTCCCGTCGGCGCTCGACGTCGCGCGGCGCGAGCTGATCGAGCCCGACGTGCTCGCGCTCCAGATCGTGCGCGCGGAGCTCGGGTCCGACGCGGGGCTGATCGGCGCCGGCCTGCTCGCCCTCGAGGCGCTCGGCGAGGACTAGGCCATGCCGCTGGCCGTCTGCGCGACGCCGATCGGCAACCTCGAGGACGTCACCCTGCGCGTTCTGCGCGAGCTGGCCGAGGCCGACCTCGTGCTCTGCGAGGACACGCGCCACACGAGGGGCCTGCTCGAGCGGCACGGGATCTCGGCGAGGCTCCAGAGCTACCACCGGCACAACGAGGCGGCGCGGACCGCGGAGCTGCTGCCGCGGCTCGAGGCGGGCGAGCGGATCGCGCTCGTCTCCGATGCCGGGCTCCCGGGCGTCAACGACCCGGGCGCGCGACTGATCGAGGCCGCGCTCTCGGCCGGCCTGCCGGTGTCCGTCCTGCCCGGGGCCTCCGCGGTCGAGACGGCGCTCGTGGCGAGCGGGCTCACGGGCGAGCGCTTCCAGTTCCTGGGCTACCTGCCGCGTGGGGAGAAGGCACTGCGCGCCCTCTGGGAGGAGCTGGCGGCCTGGTCGCACCCCGCAGTCGCGTTCGAGTCGCCGCAGCGGCTGCCTTCGACCCTCCGGTCGCTCGCCGAGGCGATGCCCGAGCGGCCCGTTGCCGTGTGCCGCGAGCTGACGAAGCGTTTCGAGGAGGTCATTCGCGGGCCTGCGCACGAGGTCGCGGCCACGTTCGCGGAGGCCCCGAAGGGCGAGGTGACGCTCGTGCTCGCCGGTGCCGTGGAGGCGGAGCGTGGCGTCGCTGAGAGCCTGGCCGTCGCTGCGGTCGCCGAGCTCGTCGCGGCGGGGGTCGCCCGGCGCCAGGCGGCCGACGTGGTCGCGCGCCTGGCGCG
>JANPKC010000232.1:0-22115 GCA_031425855.1 Actinomycetes bacterium
CACAAGTCGTTCGGCAAGCACGACTTGTGCAGGCCCTCGATCTTCACCGCGCTCATACGAGGCTCCCCGCCTGCCGCTGGCGCCGGTCGCGCGCAATCAGCCAGTCGGTGAACCGCGCGAGCGGGATCGTGATCGCGACGAAGAGCGTCGCCGCGACGAGGTCGTGGGTGAAGTTGAAGTCGGCGGAGACCTCGATCTGCGCCTGCTTGAACGCCTCGACGGAGCCGGCGATGCCGACGAGCGCCGTGTCCTTCTGGAGGCCGATGAAGTCGTTCAGGAGCGGCGGGATCACGCGACGGACGGCCTGCGGCAGGACGACCGACGACAGCGCCTGGCCGCGCGTGAGGCCGAGCGAGCGGGCCGCCGCCTCCTGGCTCGGGTGCACCGACTCGATCCCGGCGCGGTAGACCTCGGAGACGTAGGCGGTGTAGATCAGGACGAGCGAGACGATCCCCCAGAAGGTCGGCGACTGCGGGATTCCCTCGATCGCGAGCGCCGGCGCTCCGAAGGCGAGCAGCGCGATCACGAGGATGGTCGGCACGCCGCGGAAGAAGTCCGCGTAGGCGATCGCGAGCACGCGGACGGGGAAGAAGACCGGGCCGGGGAGGCTGCGCAGGACCGCGAGCGCGAGCGCCGTCACCAGGATGATCGCCTCCGCGATGCAGAAGATCTTCACGTTCAGCAGGAAGGCCTTCGAGATCGCGGGGAAGGAGCGGCGGTACGCGTCCCAGTCGAAGAACGCGGCCTTGACCTCGGGCCAGTTCGGCGCGTGGGTGACGCCGTAGACGAGCGCGAAGAGGACGACGGCCGTCGAGACGAGCGCGAGGGTGACGGCGCGACCGGCGCCGCCACCCCCCAGGATCCTCGACTCGCGGCTCAGCGAACTACTTCAGAACGGGCGCGCCCGTGACCTTGGCGAGCCAGATCTGCTGGATCCGCTTGAGCACGCCGCTGCGCTTCATGTTCGCGAGCGCGTTGTTGACGCAGGCGATCAGCGGGTTGCCCTTCTGGAAGACCATCCCGAAGCGCTCCTGGCCCGACGCGGCCTGGAACTGGCCGATGATCTTGCCGTTCGGCACCTGGACTGCCGTCACGTAGAAGGCGGTCGGCAGGTCGACGACGAGACCGTCGATCTGGCCGATCTTCAGCGCCTGAACGGCCGCGTCGTTCGTGTCGTAGACACTCACCGACGGCGACGGCCTGATCGACTTCGAGATGTACTGGTAGCTCGTCGTGCCGAGCTGGGCGCCGAGCCTGTACTTGCGCAGCCCGTTGATCGAGCGAACCGAGGAGATCGGCTTGCCCTTGAGCCCGACGATCGACTGGTTGACGTTGTAGTAGCCGGCGCTGAAGCCGACCACCTTCGCCCGCTGCGGCGAGTAGGAGATCTGGTTGATCGCGAAGTCGAACGCCTTCCGGCCGGGAGCGATCGCCTTGTTGAAGGGGGTGTAGACCCAGACGACCTCGCCTCTGGCGAAGCCGAGCCGCTTCGCGACCGCGTACGCGACGGCCGACTCGAAGCCCTGGCCCTTGGCCGGGTCGTTGATCTTCCAGGAGCGGCCCTTCGTCTCGCCGCCGGCGAACCACGGCGGGTAGGCCGGGTTGTCGGTGCCGATCGAGAGCTGCCCGTCCTTGACGAGGTCGAGGTTGGCCTTGGCGCAGCTCGCCGGGGCCGCAGCGGCCACCTCGCCTCGACCTCCAACGGCGGCCGCCGCGATCGCGAGCGCGACGACGGCGGTCGGAATCAGAACCTTGCGCATGCCCATCTCCTCTGGAGTTCCGGTGTGCGTCGGACGGCTCGAACGTACCACGCGGACGAGGGGGCGACCGCGCGGCCGCCCCCTCGATCTTGTCCTCAGTCGATCGTGAACTCCTGCGTCTGCGGGTTCAGGTGCCCGAGCTTGCGCGCTCCGGCGACCGCGCTGTCGCTGAGGTTCCACGTCAGCAGCCCGCGCGTGATGTCCGACTCGTAGATGAAGCCGTCGTACCAGTAGCTCGACCAGTCGCCGCCGAGCTGGGTCGGGACGAGCGGCGCCGGATCGGCGTACGCGATCTCCTTCGCGTTCGCCGGGTCGGAGAAGTCGAGCACGCCGATCCCGGCCTGGTAGCTGCCGTGCACGAGCACACGCCGCTTGCCCGTGGGCACGACGTTGTAGTTGTGCAGCGTGCAGTTCTCGGTCGCCGTCTGGTCGCGCGTGAGCTTCCACTTGCCGAGCGGCGCGCCGGTCCGCGCGTTGTAGAAGTGGAAGGACTTCATCTCGTCGGTCTGCACCACGGTCGGCGTCACCTGCGTCCCGGTGGGCTGGCAGCGCGGGGACGAGCCGCCTCCCGGCTCGGTTCCGAGGATGACGACGTCGCCGTCCCACGAGAAGGCGGCCGAGTGGCCGGTCGTCGTGTTCGTGGCGTTCACCTGGTAAAGCTCGGCCGGGTCGGTGAGCGACCCCCCGAGGCTCCAGACGGTGAGGCCGGGCCCGCCGGCTCCGGGGCCCGCGCAGGCCGCGAGCATCGCATCCCCGAGGATGACGCCGGTGTCGTGGCAGCTTCGGCCGGCCGGCTCGAAGCGCAGGTAGCGCGCGTCGTCGGGGTCGTCGAGGGGCACCTCGATGATGTCGATCCCGGCGCAGGTGCCGCCTGCGGAGGAGTTGTTGTACACGAGCAGCCGACCATTCGCGAGATCGGGAACGCCGGTCGCGGTATGCGACCCGCACTCCGTCTCGACGGAGGCGACGAGGTCAGGGTCGGACGGGTCGCTGACGTCGAAGACGTGCAGGCCCTCCCAGCCGCCCGGGAACGTGCTCGGCGGCAGCGGCTCCCCGTCGCAGGTGGCTCCGGCCGGAGCGGCCGAGTTCCAGGAGCGGACGACGATGTTGCCCCAGACGATCAGGTCGCCCTGGTTGCCGGCGCAGTCGCGGTAGTCGATCAGCTCGCGCGGCTTCGCCGGCGACGAGATGTCGATGATGCGGAAGCCGTCGTAGTTGCCCTGGTAGGCCGTGCGGCCCCAGAACGCCAGGTCGGAGTTCGCCGTGAAGGGCGAGGTCGTGTTCGCCCGCGGCGAGTAGCCGAGCGGATGCATGTTCTGCGAGTAGTCGAACGTGCTGACTGCGTCGAAGGGGCCTGCGGCACCTGCCAGTGGCAGAACGAGCGCGGCGGCGACTCCGGCGACGAGTAGGCGAAGCTTCACTGCACACACCTCCTCGAATCGATGCGGATTCCCCGGGATCCTCCTCCTCGGAGCCCCCGGGGTCAACGCCGGCCGGGTAGCGTTGCACCGTGCCGTCGCCGTTCGTGGAGCTCGAGGTCGGGGAGCGGATCGTCAAGGTGACGAACCCGGACAAGGTGCTCTTCCCCGCCCGCGGGGAGACGAAGATGGATCTCGTCCGGTACTACCTCGCGGTGGGCGACGGGATCGTCCGCGCGCTCTACGAGCGGCCGACGCAGCTGCGCCGGTTCCCGGACGGCGTCGAGGGCGAGATGATCTACCAGAAGCGCGTGCCCGAGAAGCGGCCCGAATGGGTCGAGGCGGCACGCGTCACCTTTCCCTCGGGGCGGCATGCCGACGAGCTCTGCGTCACCGAGGTCGCGCAGGTCGCCTGGGCCGCGAACCTGGCCGTCGTCGACTTCCACCCCTGGCCGTCCCGGCGTGCGGACGTCGACAGGCCGGACGAGCTGCGGATCGACATCGACCCGCAGCCTGGCACGTCGTTCGAGGACGCGCAGCGCGTGGCGGCGGAGGTGCGGGAGGTGCTCGCCGAGATGGGCTGGACCGGCTGGCCGAAGACGTCCGGGAACCGGGGAATCCACGTCGCCTGCCGGATCGAGCCGAAGTGGGAGTTCCCGGTCGTGCGCCGCTGCGCGCTCGCGTTCGCGCGCGAGGTCGAGCGGCGATCCGAGGTCGTGACGACCGCGTGGTGGAAGGAGGAGCGGGGCGAGCGCGTGTTCATCGACTACAACCAGAACGCCCGCGACCGCACGATCGCGTCGGCGTACTCGGTCCGCGGGCGGCCCGACGCGACGGTGTCCGCGCCGGTGACCTGGGACGAGCTCCCGGACGTCGAGACCGAGGACTTCACGCTCGCGACGATGCCTGCGCGCTTCGCGAAGCTCGGCGACGTGCAGGCCGGGATCGACGAGGCCGTCTGCGACCTCAACGTCCTGCTCGAGTGGGTCGAGCGCGAGGAGGCGGAGGGCGTCGGCGAGGCGCCGTACCCACCGCAGTTCCCGAAGATGCCCGGCGAGCCGAAGCGCGTGCAGCCGTCGCGCGCGAAGAAGGACGCGTCGTAACGAATCGCTACGAGGCCGGTGCAGGCGGTGCGCCCACCTGGAGGAACATCGTCGCGTGATCTGCCTCGTGCAGGTGCTCGACGCACCTGCCCGCC
Organism: Actinomycetes bacterium; assembly: GCA_031425855.1. Taxonomy (GTDB): domain Bacteria; phylum Actinomycetota; class Thermoleophilia; order Gaiellales; family Gaiellaceae; genus Gaiellasilicea. The sequence goes on from JANPKC010000232.1 coordinate 4,377, forward strand.
TCGAAGAGGAAGACGTCGAGCCCGGTCACTTCGATCTCGCTGAACGACGCCGGCACTCGCTCGAAGTCGCCGGTGTGGCGCCCGCGGTAGACGACCTGGGTGGCCACGCCGCCCTCGAGCGGGAACACACGCTGGACGGTCGCCGTGAACCCGTCGAACTTCGCCCGCCATGCTCGCGCACCCGTGGCGAAGTCGGTCGCTTCCACCTCCTCGCCGTTCTGGCGGAACGTCGGCGCGTAGAACTCGGTCGCGTACTCGGTCTCGCCGCGGCTCCAGACGCGCTTCCAGTAGGCGCGGACGCGCGCCTCTAGCTCGTCCACCAGTCTTGCTCCATTTCCGCGTCGCGGGGATCGTCTCCGGCGCCGAACGCGAGGTACTCGGCGCCTTCGGGCCCCGCCTCGACGTTGCGCATGGTGCCCGGCTCGATCCGGACAGCATCCCACGGCTTCAGGTCCACGATTTCGTTGTCGAGCTTCAAGCGGGCGCTCCCGGCGACGAGGACGTAGACCTCCTCCTGCTGGGTGTGCCGGTGCCCGAACGGGATCCGGAAGTTCGGCGCCAGCTTCATGTAGCTGAGCCCGAGCGTCTTCCCCTCGATCGCGCCGCGCGCGAACCGGGCTTCCAGCTCGTCGGGCATGCCGAACCTGGGCGCCGCGTTCTCGACGTCGTCCTTGAGGTTCTTCTTCGTGTATCCGCTCATTCGCTCGATTCTAGAAGAGTCTCCACGGTGGGGTCGTCGGGCCGCCGGCCCGGCCGAACCTCGCGCCAGGTGCACTGATCCGGGTCCTTGTCGTCGCGGAAGCGGATCAGCTTCGTGCCGTGGCGGAAGCGGTTTCCCTGCACCTTGTCGTAGCGCACCTCGGCCACGAGCTCGTGCCGGAGCGGCGTCTCCTCGAGGCCGTTCGTCCCCCAACGGTTGGGCTCCGAGAAGCGGCGCTCACTCGCCTCGTCGAGGAGCGGCAGGACCCGCGCCGCGATCTCGTCGTGGGTGCGGGCTCCGATCGCAGCCGAGCCGACGTAGTCGACCTCGCCGTCCTCCCGGTAGAGGCCGAGCAGGAGCGTCGCCAGCTTCTCCGGCCTCCGCTTCCAGCGCACGCCGACGACGACGCAGTCCGCGGTCTTGTTTTCCTTCACCTTCACCACCGCCTCCCGCGAGCCGGGCATGTATGGCAGCCCGAGGCGCTTCGCGATCACGCCGTCGAGCCCCGCCGCCTCGAAGCGGTCGAGCCATGCCGTCGCAGCGTCGACCGAGGTCGTCGCCGGCGAGATCCAGAAGCCGTCGCCCCGGCGCAGCAACTCCGCCCGCCGCTCCTCGAGTGGGCGCTCGTGCACGGGCTCGCCGTCCCAGAGCAGGAGGTCGAAGGCGATGAAGATCGCGGGGATCTCGGCCGAGAGCTTCCGGACACGGCTCTCGGCGGGGTGCAGGCGCGTCTGCATCGAGTCGAAGTCGAGGACGCCGTCGCGCGCGATCACGATCTCGCCGTCGAGCGCGGAGTGGGGCGGGAGCAGCTCGCCGAGCGCGGCCAGCTCGGGGAAGTACCGCAGGAGCGGGCGGCCGTTGCGCGACCAGAGCGCGACCTCGCCCCCGTCGTTCTCGAGCACGCCGCGGAAGCCGTCCCACTTCGGCTCGTACTGCCAGCCCTCGCCGGTGGGCAGCTCGCGCACGAGCTCGGCCTCCATCGGCGGGAAGGGAACGTTGGGGCCGGGCACGTCTGCAACGCTATCGGGATGGAGGAGCTCGACGGGACGTGGGAGGTGCGGCGCGTCGGCGGCGTGCTGCCGCCGCTCTACGGCGTCCGCAAGCGGATCGAGGGCGACAGCGGACGCACGATGCTCGGGCCGCTGCACTCCCCGTTCGCAGTCGTCGGCCGCGAGCTTCGCTATCGAGGTCTCCTCACGCGAGGTCTCGTCGACGTGGTCGAGCCGGGTGCCGACGGCTGGTGGGACGGCGTCGCGAGCTACCGCGGACGGCGGCTGGGCCGCTTCGCGATGCGGCGCATCGACCGCTGACTAGGATTGCTCGATGAGAAGGGTCGCCGTCACCGGGCTGGGCGCGATCACGCCGATCGGGCTCGACGCGCCCTCGACGTGGAAGGCCGCCGTCGCCGGCGAGAGCGGGATCGGCTTCATCGAGGCGTTCGACGCGAGCGAGTTCCCCGTCCGGATCGCCGGCGAGGTGAAGGGCTTCGACCCGGCCTCGGTGGCGCCGCCGAAGGAGGCGCGGCGGATGGATCGCAACGTCCTGCTCGCCCTCGGCGCCGCACAGGAGGCGTGGCGCGACGGCGGGCTGAACGGGGTCGACCCCGCGCGCGTTGGGATCGTCGTCGGCTCGGCGATCGGCGGGCTGCCCGGGATCGTCGAGCAGGCGAGCATCCTGCGCGACCGAGGCCCCGACCGGGTCTCGCCGTTCTTCATCCCGAGCGTGCTCGTCGACTCGGCCAGCGGGCAGATCGCGATCTCGCTCGGTCTCACCGGACCGAACTACGCTCCCGTCTCCGCCTGCGCGACCGGCTCGCACGCCGTCGGGGAGGGGGCGGAGCTGATCCGCCGCGGCGCCGCGGACGCCGTGCTCGCGGGCGGCACCGAGTCGTGCATCCACCCGCTGATCCTGGCCGGGTTCTGCGCGATGCGCGGCCTGGTCGCCGAGGACGAGGACCCGACGAAGGCATCGCGGCCGTTCGACGCGACCCGCGCCGGCTTCGTGATGTCGGAGGGAGCGTGCATCCTGCTGCTGGAGGAGCTCGAGTCGGCGCAGGCGCGCGGCGCGACGATCTACGCCGAGGTGCTCGGCTACGGCGCCTCCAACGACGCGCACCACATGGCGCAGCCCGAGCCGGAGGCGACCGGCGTCGCCGGGATGATGCGTGCCGCCCTCGAGCGCTCCGAGGTGGAGCCGGAGCGGGTCGGGTACATCAACGCGCACGGCACCTCGACGCCGCTGGGCGACCTGGCCGAGACGCGGGCGATCAAGCAGGTGTTCGGCGCCCACGCGCACGAGCTCGCGGTCTCCTCGACGAAGTCGGTCACCGGCCACTGCTTCGGCGCGGCCGGCGCGATCGAGTCGATGATGTGCGCGCTCGCGCTCCACCACCAGCTGCTGCCGCCGACGATCAACTACCGGAACCCGGATCCCGAGTGCGACCTCGACTACGTCCCGAACGAGGCGAGGAAGGTCGAGCTCGAGGTGGCGCTCTCGAACGCGATGGGCCTCGGCGGCCACAACGGCTGCGTGCTGTTCGGCCGGGCCTAGACCGCGACGGGCGGGCGGGCGTCGATCGCCTTTCGGAGCGCCTCGAGCAGCTGCGGGGCGGTGAAGGGCTTCCGCACCAGGTCGGCGTCGCCCAGCGGGCCTTCCGACTCGGGTGCGTAGCCCGACATGAAGACGGCGGCGAGCTCCGGCCGCTGCGCCTGCAGGCGGGCGACGACTTCCGGCCCGGAGAGCCCGGGCATGACGACGTCGCTGAGGACGGCGTCGATCGCCCCGTCGGCGTCGGCCAGCTCGAGCGCCTCCGACCCGTAACGGGCTTCGACCACGGTGTATCCCGCCCGCACGAGCAGCCGGCGGGCGATCTCGCGGACAGTGTCGTCGTCCTCGATCAGGAGGATCGTCTCGGTGCCCGTGCTGGGCGCGGCGGCGGGCCCCTCGGGCCGGCCGGCTGCCGGCGCGGGAACGCGGGGCAGCAGCAGCGTGAACGACGCCCCCGCTCCCGGCGCCGTATCGACCTCGGCCAGCCCGTCGCAGCCGCCGACGAAGTCGCTCACCATCGCGAGGCCGAGACCCGTGCCGCGGCCCGCCTCCTTGGTGGTGAAGAAGGGCTCGAACAGGTGCGGAACGAGCTCGGGGTCGATGCCCGTGCCGGTGTCCGAGACGCGCAGGAAGGCGTAGGTCGAGAGGCCGCGCCGCTCGATCCCGGTCGAGATCGAGAGGCGGCCGCCGTGCGGCATCGCGTCCCGGGCGTTCACGCAGAGGTTCAGCAGCGCCTGCTCGAGCTCGGTCGGGTCGACCGAGACGAAGCAGTCCTCCTCGGCCGGGAAGGTCACGAGCTCGAGGTCGGTGCCGATCAGCCGCCGCAGCATCGGGTGCGCCGAGGCGACGACCTCGTTCAAGTCCACGACGTCGCGTGTGCGAGCCTCCTTGCGGCTGAAGGAGAGCAGGCGCTGGGTCAGGTCGCGAGCCCGGTCGGCCGCGATCCCGATCTGGGCCAGGTCGTGCTGCAGCTCCGCGTCGTCGCCCGCCCGTGCGAGCGCGAGCTCGCCGTAGCCCGTGATCGCGACGAGCAGGTTGTTGAAGTCGTGGGCGATCCCGCCCGCGAGCTGCCCGACCGCCTCGAGCTTCTGGGACTGGCGCAGCCGGTTCTCGAGACTCCGTTGCTCGGTGACGTCGGTGAGGATCCCGTGCCACTGCGGATCCCCGGCCTCCTCCAGGAGCGTCGCCTCGTCTCGGATCCAGACGATGCCCCCGTCCTTGCGCAGCATCCGGTACTCCGAGCGGAGGAAGCCGGTCTCGAGCGCCAGCTCCTCCTGCCGCAGAGCGGACTCGCGGTCGTCGGGATGGAGGCTCGTCCCCCAGGGCGCCTCGTGGGCCCGCCACTCCTCCGGGGCCCAGCCGAGGACTTGCTCGATTGCCGGGCTGACGTAGTGCCAGTCGCCCGACCTGATCGAGGCGCGGTAGACGATGCCGGGCAAGCGCTCGACCAGTTGCCGGTACCGCTGCGCGTACAGGCGATCCTCCACCTGAGAGTGATCGCCCGGCCGGTGTCGAACTTGAGGCCGATCAGCCGCGAACGAGACCGGCCGTGAGCTCCGACGGCGACGCGATCACGGCGTCGGCGAGCGCGAGCGCGTCCTCTGCCGGGGGGTAGTGCGCGTTGGGGAGCGCGAGCACGCGCATGCCGGCCGCGCGCGCGGCGCGGATCCCGTTCGAAGAGTCCTCGACCGCGGCCGCCGTCGTCGGCTCGACGCCGAGTCGCCGCATCGCCTCGAGGTACACGTCCGGCGCGGGCTTGCCGCGCGCGACTTCCTCCGACGAGACCGTGACCTCGAAGAGCTCTGCGATCCCCGCCGTCTCGAGCACGGCCTCGATCAGGGGGCGGTTCGACGAGGACGCGACCGCGAGCCGGAACTCGCTCGCGAGCCGCCTGACCGCACCCGTTGCGCCCGGGATCAGCGGCAGCGCGGCGCGGTAGCGCTCGAGCATCCGGCGCACGACCTCGTCGTTGATCTCCTCGGGCGGCTCTCGGAGCCCGATCTCGTCGTGCATGTACGCCGACCACTCGGGTGAGCTCATGCCCATCATCGCCGCCTGCGCGCCAGCGTGCCAGCGGCCGCCGCGCTCCTTCGCGAGCTGCTCCCGGACGTCGTCCCAGACCTGCTCGGAGTCGACGATGACGCCGTCCATGTCGAAGACGACCGCGTCGATCATGCGGGCCGGTACTCGCCGCCGTGACGGAGCAGCGAGGTCTTGTCCGCGCCGGCCTCCGCCCGCTCGACGCGCCCGAGGAAGAACGTGTGGTCGCCGGCGGCGAGCTCGCCGGAGAGCGCGCACTCGAGCCAGCCGGCCGCACCGTCCAGCAGCGGGCCGCGCGCTGCCTCGCGAACCGCGATTCCCTCCCACATCGCTATCGGGGGGATGCCCCGCGAGAAGTGCTGGGCCAGCTCAGACTGGTTCCCGGCGAGCAGCGAGACCGCGAAGCCGCCCGCCTCGCGCAGGAGCTCGTGGAAGGCGGCCTGACGGCTGATCGAGATCCCGACGAGCGGCGGCTCGAGCGCGAGCGAGACGAGCGAGGCGATCGTCAGCCCCAGGCGTGTCCCCTCGACGTCGACGGTGGCGACGGCCACCCCCGTGGGGTGGCGCCGCATCACCTCTCTCAGCTGCTCGCCGCCCGTCAAGACGGCGATTCTACGACCGTTAGACCGCTTTGCAGAGCGGGTCGCCGGCGAGGAACTGCTTCTGCGTCTCGTGCATCTGCAGGTCGAACGCCTTGTCGTACGTCCCGAGGGCGTCCGCCTCCCAGTAGATGTCCGGGAGCACGCCCGGGCCGATGATCGTCGCCCGGTACTTGGTGCCGTGTCCCTCGGGCCGGCTGCCATGACGGTAGAAGCCGTAACAGAACTTGCCGGTGCCCTTGTGCATCAGGAAGCTGTTCTCGCGCAGCCAGCCCTTGCCGTAGGCGGAGTCGAACGTGTCGAGGTAGAGGTTGCGGCCGAAGGTGTCGAGCGGCACGCCGGCGGAGGTCGACTTGAAGCCGTAGACCGGCTTGCCGAGGTACGTAAACGAGCCGAAGATGTGGTGGTACTTGCGGTAGGCCCAGTTCAGGTTCACGGTCAGGACGGGCAGCTCGCCGCGGAAGTGCGAGAGGCGTAGCTCCCAGACGGCCTGCTTCGCCGTCGCCTTGAGGCCGTAGTTCGGCAGCATCCGCTGCCACGACTGCAGCGCCCAGTAGGAGCCGTCGGCCGCCTTGCAGCCGGCCACGAACCACTGCAGGGCGGGGCCGTCGTACGGGCGGCAGGCGTCCTTGAAGGTCTTCCAGACGTCCCGCTTGTACGTCCCGTAACCGCCCGAGTAGTCGAGCTTGAACTCGAGCTGCTTGCGCCCGGGCGTCGGGTGGATCGCGTTCAGCGCCCCCCACGAGAGGACGTTCCAGCGCTTCCCGCGCGCGTTGTAGCTCACGAGCGCCTGGCCGTTCTGCGCCACCTTCAGCGAGACGTTGCTCGCGTTGCGGTCGATGATCTCCGAGGCCGGCGCAGTGGCCGGGACGACGACGGCGGTGAGGACGGCGATGAGGACGGTGAGGCGAAAGCGCATGCGAAAGCTCCGTGGTCGGGTGACGGTCTCGATTCAAGGTCGGCACCCGCGCGCAGGGGAAGCACCACCCTGTTGGGTGATTAGTAGCGTTCCGAAGTAATAAAAATGTGAAGGGCGGCCGGTGGGCCGCCCTTCGGCAGATCGGATCCGGCCGCGGCTAGGCGGGCGACGGCACTGTGCTCTCACGGGTCGTCAGCACGCCGAGGCCGATCATCCCGCCGCCGAGCACGAGATGAAGCCAGTTGTCGGCGTCGTTGACCGGGATCCAGTCGCCGCCGCCGACGATGCCGAGCAGGAAGAGGACGATGTAGATCGCGCCTCCTCCGATCAGGTACGTCCGGGCGCCGCTCGCCGTGGCGGCCAGGGCGAGGCCGGCGATCCCGAAGAGGCCGTGCACGATGTTGTGCAGGACGCTCACCTGGAAGAGACCGAGCAGCTCCGAGGTTCCGTCGTTGCCGGCGAACTCGAGGCCGTCGTAGAGGTTCGTGGTCACGCCGGGGATGAAGCCGGCGACGCCGACGAGCAGGAAGACGATTCCCACCAGTCGGGCGACGTTCTGGACGGGGTTCCGATCCATGTCCTACCTCCGGGGAATTGGCTTGGCAGCATTCCGCGCGATCAGCGCGTTTCCTGCCGTGAATTCGCCGCCGGGCCGCGATTGGTTCACTCCCGCTACTGGTTCGGGTTGTCGTGCGGCAGCTCGGCGCGAAGGGTCGTCCCGCGGCCGGGCTCGCTCGCCACCGCGAGCCCGCCCCCCAGCGCGGCGACGCGGTCGGCGAGGCCGCGGAGACCCGAGCCGGTCTCGGGGTCGGCGCCGCCGACGCCGTCGTCGGCGACCTCGATGGTCGTGCGGTCGCCGTTCGCGCTCACGCGAACGGTCACGCGGGACGCCTGGCTGTGCTTGGCTGCGTTCGCGAGCGCCTCGGCGACGAGGTAGTACGTCGCTGCCTCGACGGCGGGCGGCAGCCGCTCGGCCGGCGTCTCGACGATCTCGACCGGGAGGAGCGCGCGCTCGGCGAGGCCCGAGAGCGCCGGTTCCAGCCCGCGGTCGCTGAGCAGGCGCGGGTGGAGGCCGCGGACGAGCTCGCGGATCTCCTCGAGCGCGAGGGTCAGCTCCGTCTGGGCGGAGTCGACCAGCTGCGGGACCTCGGCCGGATCGGTCTCGAGCCTGCGCTTGACGAGGTGCAGGTGCAGCGCGACCGTCACCAGCCGCTGCTGCGCGCCGTCGTGGAGGTTGCGCTCGACACGGCGCCGCTCGGCGTCGCCCGCTGCGACGATCCGGGCTCGCGACTCGGTCAGGTCCCGCATCGCCTGGCGCAGGTCGGTGACGTCGCGGACGACCGCGACGACTTCGTCGGGGCCGGCCGGCGCCACCCGGACCTCGAACTCGCGCTCCTCGCCCAGATGTGTGCGCAGCGTGTACTCGACGGTCGCGAGCGTGCCCTGCTCGAGGGAGCTCCGGACGCAGCTCATCAGCCGGTCGGCGATGTCGTCGGGGAGGAGCTCGTGGGCGGTCGAGCCGACCACCTCGGCGGGCGGGTTCGCGAGCTTCGACGTGTCGCCGCCGATCTCCAGGTAGGTGCCGTCGGCCCGCAGCCGCAGGAGCAGGTCAGGCAAGGCGTCGAGAAGCGCCTTGTGGCGCGCGTCGACCGGCGTCGGAAGGCCGTCCATTGCGGTCATCGTAGACGCGGTCCGGCGAAAGAATAGGGAGCGGATCCGGGCGTGAAATTGCGTCAGTCGGCGTGCGCCGCGGGGGCCGCGGGGGCCCCGCAGAGCGCGAGCAGCGCCGGGACGAGATCCGCGGGCGCGTGCAGCTTGTTGACGTACCCCGTCGCGCCGGCGTCCCGAGCCTCCTGGATCCGGTCGGGATCGGCGCCGGTGAGCATCAGCACGCACATCCGCGGCCGTGCTTCCCGCACGAGCCGTGTGGCCACGATCCCGTCGATCCGGGGCATGTCGATGTCCATGAGGACGATGTCCGCGTCCTGCCAGCACGCGAGCTGGACGGCTTCCTCGCCGTCCTTGGCGATCCCGATCACCTCGAGCTCAGGCGAGCCATGGAGGAGATCCGCGATCAGTTCCGCGTACCGTTCGTCGTCGTCCGCGATCACGACGCGCAGGGGAGTCGATTCCGGCCACATCGGAGCTTCCACCGTAGACCAGGCCGATCCGGTGTAAAAGTGGCCGAAAGGTCAGTCTTTGCAGCGTGAAACCATTTGCTTCGGTGGCCGGAAGCTTGATTCAGCGCCGTTCGGCCACGGCCGGCGGTGCAGGGTCGTCCTGGAGGATGTCGATGAGCGGGCCGATCTCGAGCTCGAGGAACACCGGGTGGCGGGCGCCGCAATCGCCGTAGTCATGCGGCAAATAGCGGCGGGGCTGGGATTCGAACCCACGGGACGCTTGCACGCCCAACGGTTTTCAAGAGTTAGGGGAATCGCGGTTTTTGCGGGCGCTTTGTTCCTCGTGCGCCAGTGTGTTCGTCACTCCGCAGACACGAACCACCGTCTACTTTGAGAAAGCGGGACGTCAGGTCGATCGCGCGCGCGCTGACAGTCCAGCGGCTGAGCTCGATCCCCCGCGGGCCGGGGCGTGACACATGCTGAACGAGATGCGGTCAGCGCGCGGCGACCATCCCGGGGAGCAGACGCACCGTCCTCGACCAGTGAAAGCCGGGAATTCGACGGGGAGTGCTTGCTCTTCGCGTTCATGCGGCGGTCAGAGCGCCGGCCATGAGAAGGCCGTCAAGGGGGATCGCTCCCGGGTGGGCAATCGGCCTCGGTTGCAGAGACGACGAAGTTGTCGAAGGCGACTCGGACGTCGGTGTGAGAGAACTCGTCGCCGTCGGCCTGAAGCTGCAGACCGAGCGTGGCTCGTCCCGTCGACCTATTGGAGACGACGGTCCGCCACCCGCCGCCGTACCAGATGTACGTCGTGATCATCGCTCCGACGCGTCTGAGCCGCAGCTTTCCCTGCTTGTCCTCGAGGGGAATCCCACCGTGGGCGCCGTTGACCCAGGACGCGTACCGGTCGCCCCATTGTGCGCTGCTCTGGCGCACCACCGCAGAATCCGCGAAGAACGCGCTCAGACCGGCGTAGGCGCCCGCTCCGCTCGGCCAGGTGATCAGCTCGAACTCGGCCGAGGCGTCGAAATCCCCCGGGAACTGGCAGCGAGTGCCGTAGTGGCCGCCGACCTGGTCCCAAGCCGGGTCCGGCTGCGCGTCCGCGAGCAACGTGATCTCGAGCCGCCCGTTGCTCTGGTCGAAGGCGCCGCCGAAGTCGCGGCCGACGATGTGCCAGATCGCTGGGTCGAAGACGGGGCGGGAGAAGTCGTCGGCAATGGTGAACGGCTCCTCGCTCTTCGTCGGAGGCGGCTTGGTTGTTCGCGGCTTGGCACCAGTCGTCGTCTTGGTCGCCGTCGTTACCACCTGTCGCGGGCGGGTCACCGGCCGCTGCGGAGGACGTGATCGCCGCGCGGGTGTCTGGGTTGGCGGGTCGCTCTTGGCGGTCGTGGCCGCAGGAGGACTCGGCTGCCGTTTTCGACGCGCGGGAGCGACCGTCGACGTGGTCGGCTGTTCTTGCTGTGTTCGCGCGGCCGTCGATGGCCTCAGCTGTTCTTGTGTTCGTGCGGCCGTCGATGTACTCGGCCGCTCTTCGGTTCCCGGACTCGACTCATGCGACGTTGCCGGGGCTGCGCTGTTCGGCGCGGGGACACCCGCCGTAAGCACGACCGCTGAGGCCAGGCCGCCTCCCGCTAAAAGCAGCGCGCCAGCCGCGATAACGAGCGGCGACTTCGGCCAGCGGAACCGCCGGTCGTCGTCCGGTGCAGGCGGCGCGTGCGGCGCCGGGGCGACACCCAGCGCCGGGTCCTGCCGCAGGATCGCCTGTTCCAGCTCCCGCAGCTCGCGACTCGGCTCGATCCCCAGTTCCTCGACCAGCAACCGCCGCGTCTCGCGATACGCCTCCAGCGCCTCCGCCTGGCGGCCTCCGCGGTACAGCGCGAGGATTAGTTGCCCGCGCAGGCGCTCGCGCAGCGGATGTTGAGCGACCAGCGCCTCGATCTCGGCCACGAGCTCCGGATCGCCGCCGAGCTCCAGATCGGCGTCGATCCGCTGCTCGAGCGCCGAGAGTCTGAGCTCCTCGAGCCGCGCGACCTCGGTCACCAGGGCCGGCTCCGACGCTACGTCTGCAAGCGCCGGTCCGCGCCAGAGAGCCAGCGCCTCCTGCATCCGCTCCCGGCGTTGATGCGCAGGCAACGTGCGCGACTCAGCGAGCAATGCTTCGAAGCGTTGGAGGTCGATGGACTGCGGGTCGGCGCGGATAACGTAGCCCCACGGCTTCGTGATGAGGATGTCGCCGCCGAGGTCCTTTCGGAGCCGGGAGATGTGGTTCTGGAGCGCCGCGGAGGCGTTGCCGGGTGAACGTTCCCCCCAGAGCGCGTCGACGAGCCGGTCGCTGCGAACCACCTCATTCGCGTGGACGATCAGCAGCGCCAGCAGCGCGCGGCGCTTCGAGCCGCGCACCTCGATCGGCTGGCCGTCACGCCAAACCTCCAAGGGGCCGAGCACGAGGAATTCCATCGCCCCTCGACCGTAACAGCGTCTTCGGCCGCATAGAAGCCGCGGAAAGTCCCGTGACAGCCGCCTGATGGAGCCGTGAGAGCGGCGCCGCCGATGCTGCGCGCGATCTCGAAAGGAGGGCACCAAAATGTTCGGATTCAGACTCGGGAGGATCACAACCGAAAGTCACAGAGGTTGCCTGTCGGGGCGTGAGACGATCGAGGGACACGACCTGCACGCCGCGGCGTGCCTGGGATCCGAGTGGAGGGTGCGATAATGGGCAAGCGGACGTTGGTGTGTTCTGCGGCGGTTACCGCTGTCGCCGTGGGGTCGATCGCGTGGGCGGCGATTCCGACTGGAGCCGGCGTCATCGCCGGGTGCTACGAGAAGATGACCGGAGCGCTGCGCGTTATCGACTCGGAGGCGGGAGCGAACTGCAGGCCGAGTGAGCGGGCGCTTGAGTGGAATCAGACGGGGCCGCAGGGGCCTCCGGGTGCCGCCGGGACCGAAGTCGTCGGGATCCGTGCGATCGGGTCGAGCCAGACGCCCGCCGGCGAGGTCGAGGTCACCGCCCGCGGGACAGGCCCGTACGGGTTCCCCGCCGCCGGCGAGGAGCCGACGACGGTTCTTTCGTACCAACTCCCGGCCGGAAAGTACAAGCTGTCGACACAGATCGGCGTGCGCAAGGGCTCCGGCTCCGGCGAGGTGATCTGCTACGTCCGCGGGAGCAGCCCGATTGTTACTGCGTTCCTGCGGGTCGCAGTCGGCACCGGGCCCGGCGACTCGCGGATGACGACCGTCGGCTCGGACGGGTTCGTCAACACGGATACGTTCGGGCCGCGCGCCACGCTCGCGTGCCTCCAGGACGCGAACGCCACGCCGACGGGCGCGGACCCAGTCGTCTTCTACGCGACGATCACCGCCACCAGCGTGGCCAGCTTCACGGTCTTTCGCGACGGGAACTGAGCGCGGACTGCTCAGCGCCGGGCGCGGCTTCGCGGCTTCGCGCCGCGCCCGGCGAAAGACACTCCCGCACTGCATGTTGGAAGACGGAGACACGAGCCGTCTCCCTGCCGACCTCGCCGCCCTTGCAGTCACTCGCCGAGGTTCTTTCCTCGGTGTACGCGAGCGTCCCAGCGTCGCCCGCGGTCTCGTTCACGAGGCTGCCGCCCGAGGAGTCGGTCTCATGGTCGGCGAGAGTATGGGAGGTCATTGCTCCTATGAGAACAGTGACCAGGCGCTCCTGCGCGCGAGCCGATCATCAGCGCACACGTCTCCGTAGATGTGGCCGGGACGCGGCACAATCGTCGACGTCGGGCCGCCACGCAGTGAGCGTGCAGAGACGAGCCCGCAGGCCACCACGTCGTCGTTGACTCTGGATGCGGCGCTCTCCGATCCAGGTGACCTGATCCCCGTCGAAGGCGAAGTGCGTGCCTGGAGGGCCACGTTCAGTTCGCCACTCGGTCGCCGGTGGTCACACGAATGACGGGATCCCGGTGGACTTCCAAGGAAGCGTTACGCGACGCGGTCCAGAGTCGTGAGCCGCATGGTTGAGCAAACTAGCGGCGGGGCTGGGATTCGAACCCAGGAGACGCTTGCGCGCCCAACGGTTTTCAAGACCGCCCCGTTCGACCGCTCCGGCACCCCGCCCGGGCGACGAGTGTAGTCCGCGCCCTGGCTAGCGCGTGACGCGTTCCGGGGCGCCGTACTCGCGCAGCGCGTCGGGCACGCCGCCCTGGAAGTTCTCCAGGATCGCGAGCAGGGCGCGGTCGGTGACCATCGTCCCGTTCAGCGTGTGCAGCGGCTCGATCGCACCCTCCGCCCGCGCGCGGATGCCGAGGCGGCGCGACTGGAAGTCGGTCGTGTTCGAGCAGGACGTGATCTCGCGGTAGCGCTCCTGCGACGGGAACCACGCCTCGATGTCGAACTTCTTCGCGGCCGGGGCGCCGAGGTCGCCGGCCGCCACGTTGACGACACGGTAGGGGAGCCCGAGCTTCTGCACGAACGCCTCCTCGAGCGCCAGCATCCGCTCGTGTTCCGGCCACGACTCGGCCACGGTCGTGTAGACGAACATCTCCACCTTGTTGAACTGGTGGACGCGGAACATCCCGCGCGTGTCCTTGCCTGCGGCGCCCGCCTCGCGGCGGAAGTTCGTCGAGAAGCCGGCGTAGCGGAGCGGCAGCTCCTCGGCCGGGATGATCTCGCCCATGTGGAGCCCCGCCAGCGCGACCTCCGAGGTGCCGGTCAGGTAGAGGTCGTCGTCGGCGAGGGCATAGATGTTCGAGCGCTCCGTGGGGAAGAAGCCGGTCCCGGTCATCGCCTCCTCCCGCACGAGCACCGGGGGCAGGACGGGGGTGAAGCCGTTCTGGGCCAGGTGGTCGAGCGCGGCGCGGTAGAGCGCGAACGCGAGCAGCGCCGTGTCGCCGATCAGGTAGCCGAAGCGGGAGCCCGAGAGGCGCGCCGCCCGCTCCATGTCGAAGCGACCGATCTCGGTGTGCTCGCGCGGCTCGGCCAGCTGCGGCGGCTCGCCCGAGCGGGAGATCTCGACCGCGTCGTCCTCCTCGGCGCCGTCCGGGACCGACTCGTGCGGCGGGTTCGGCACCTGCGCGAGCAGATCGTCTCGAGCCGCCTCGGCGGCGGCGTACTCCTCCTCGGCCTTCCGCAGCTGCTCCTTCACCCCTTGCAGCTCCGCGAGCTGCTCCGGCGAGGGCTTCCCCTTCAGCTTCGTCTTTCCGCGCAGCTCGTCGATCTGCGGCACGAGCGCACGCCAGCGCTCGTCGGCTGCCAGCAGCGCCTCGAACGCGTCGCCGGCGCCCTTGCGGACGAGCGCCGCGCGGTACGCATCGGGGTCGTTGCGGGCGGCCTTGAGGTCGATCATCCCCGCAAGTCTAGGACGGCTTCGAGCACCTGGGCGACGCCCTCCTCCTGCGCGGACGGGCAGATCCAGTCGGCCCGCGCCTTCAGAGTGCCGTGCGCGTTCTCGACCGCGATCCCGTAGCCGGCCCAGTCGATCAGCTCGAGGTCGTTCTCCCCGTCCCCGAACGCGACGGTCCGCTCCGCGGAGAAGCCGAGGCGCTCTGCGACGAACGCGAGGCCGCTTCCCTTCGAGATCGTCGGGCTCGCGAGCTCGAGGAAGTGGGGCAGCGACTTGGCGATGAAGAGCCGGCTGCCGAACCGCTCCTCGAGGCGCGGGCGGAGCGCGTCGAGCCGGTCGGGCTGGTCGACGACGACGAGCTTCGTCGGCGGCCGCTCGATCCAGCCGAGCAGGTCGCCCACCTCGTGCAGCGGGATGCTCTGGAAGTCGGCGTAGGCGCGCGCGTTCTTCGTCACCGCGGCGACGTAGAGGTCGTCGTCGACGTAGCAGTTGAGCGCGAAGCCCTCGTCCTCGACCGCGCCGATCGCCTCGCGCGCGAGCTCGAGCGGGATCGGCTCGTGCAGCAGCCATTCGCCCGTCGCGGGGTCGACGACGGCGGCGCCCTGGTAGCAGACGAGCGGCGCCTCGATCCCGGCCGCCTCCGCGTAGGGAAGGACGGAGCGGTACATGCGGCCGGTGGCGATCACGACCGCGATTCCGGCCGCACGGGCGGCCTGCAGCGCGGCGACCGTGCGTGGCCGCATGACGCCGTCCTCCCAGGTCAGCGTCCGGTCGAGGTCGCACGCGATCGCGGCGACGTCTCGAGGAAAGCCTGCGGGAAGGATCAGCTCGTGGACTCGACGACGTACTGTGCGACGTCGGCGATTTCCTGCTCACTCAGGCTGTCGCCGAACGACGGCATCGCGCCCTGGCCGTTCGCGACCCGGTCGGTTGTGAGCGCGAGGTCGGGCTTCGACTCGTCGAGGTTGGGGCCGACGTTGCCGGACGACCCGGCCGCGTCGAGCGTGTGGCAGCCGCCGCAGCCCGACGAGGAGAAGATCTTGGCGCCGTTCGAGGCGTTGCCCTCGACCGTCGACGCGGGCCCTTCCGAGGTGGTCGCCTGCGGAAGCGTGCCCTCGAGCGTCTCGGGGGTCGCACCGACCTCCTCGCCGCCACCGCAGCCGGCGACGCCGGCCGAGAGCGCGAGGAGTGAGAGCAGAAGGGCTGCGCGGCGCATCGGCGCAGAGCTTAACCAACCGCGCTCGGGTGGATGCCGGGCAAGCGCAATCGCGAGCGCCGCGCCCGCGCCGAGGACGTCGCCGGGCGTGTCGTTGACGACGAGCGAGACGGCGAGGGCGACGAGGAATGCGTCGAGGACGGGCCCTCGCTGCGCTCGCAACGCAACCGCGAGCAGGATCGCGAGCGACCCGAGCACAACGGCGGTCGCGCCGACGCTAGCCGCCGTGCGGCGCACGGAGAGCTCGATCCGGTCGGCGATGTCGCCCGCCAGGGCTGCAGGCCCGTCGCCGACGGCGTCTGTGACGTGGCTCGAGCCGCCGGTCGCCGCGTCGAGCCCGAGCAGGACGAGCGCGAGCGTGACGGCCCCGGCGGCCACGAGCGCCGCGAGCCGCCACGACGGCCGCTCGCCGCGGAGCCGGAGCCAGAGGACGAGGTACGCGGCGGCGAGGACGACGATGCCGCCTCCGTCGGCGCCGAAGCGGTTGCCGCCGATCGTGACGAACGCGAGCGCGGCGACCGCGATCCCCGCTCTGCCGAGCAAGGCGGCGCCGACGAGCGAAGGGACGAGCAGCAGCGTCTCCAGCAGGTTGTTGACGCCGTAGAAGCGCCCGGACTGGGAGGGGCCGAACGGCGAGAGCGCGACGGTCTCGGCATCGAGCCCCATCGAGACCAGGTAGGCCGCGAGGATCGCCGCGCACGCCCAGCCGAGCGGCAAGGCCAGCACGGCTGCGCCCGCGGCCAGCGCGAGCACCGGGCTCAGCCAGAGATTCGCGGCGAGCACGACGAGGAGCGCCCGCACCGCGTGGCGCGGCCTGACGAGCGCGAGCCCGATCAGCAGCGCCGCGAGGGCGATCGTCAACGGCAGGCGGAAGCGGTCGTTCCGGTCGATCCGCTCCTCCAGGCGATCGAGCGTCGCGGCGGCCTCGTCCGGTGTCGTGCCCGCGACGTGGCGCAGGCGCCCCGTCGCGATGTCGGTGATCGAGACGAGGCCGTCGATCCGCGTCGAGTCGGAGGTGAGGAGGCCGCGCTCGCCGATGATCGCGACCGCGTACAGCGTGTCGTTCTCGCTGCGCCCGGGCGGCGGCAGCGAGACGACGATCTCCGGCCGGCGAGGGACGTCGTCGAGCTCGATCAGGTTCTCGCCAGGTGCGACGCCGCCAAGGAGCCCGTGCTCGAGCTTGCCGCGGAGCAGCGCCGCCAGGGCCGACTCGCGCGTGACGGTCGGCCCGGCCCCGGGGACGACGTACGCGACCGAGGCTCCTTCCGCGAGCACGGCCGGGTCGAACGGCTCGGAGATCCGGACGCCGGCCTGCGCCGGCGCGGCCACGAGCAGGGCGAGGACGGCGAGGGCGAGGCGCATCGAGCGATTCTCCCCGTTTGAGAGGATCTCCGGATGGCGATCGCCGACGTGCTCCCGGTCTACCACCACAGCGAGCGGCACGCTCTTCGCATCGCGGCGACGCCGGAGCACGCGCTCGCGGCGGCGAAGGAGACGCGCCTCGAAGACGTCCGCGTGGTCTCGCTGCTCTTCCGCCTGCGCGGGCTGCGGGCGGCGCCGCGCGGCCCGATCTGGGACTCGCTGCTGGCGCAGGGGTTCCAGCTCCACGATCCCGGGACGGCGACGCTGATCGGCCGGCCCTGGTCGCCGCGAGGCGGCACACGTACGGTCGACGACTTCCTCGCCTTCGCCGAGCCCGGCTACGCGAAGATGGCGCTCGAGCTCAGGGCGCGTCCGGACGGCGACGGCGCGCTGCTCGAGACGGAGACGCGCGTGTACCTCACCGACGCGGCGTCAAGGCGGCGGTTCGCGGCCTACTGGCTCGTGATCCGGCCCTTCAGCGGCCTCACCCGCCGCCTCTGGCTGCGGGCTGCGAAGCGCCGCGCCGAAGCTCGCTGACCGCATCCTTCCGGGCCTGCCGCACGTTGTCTCACTGGAAATGGCAACGAGTCGAGCAAGCACTGCTCGTGCCGCTGTAGATCTCACGTTCGAGGAGCTCTATCGCGGGCATCACGCCGACGTCTACCGGGCCGCCCTGCGGGAGCTCGGCAACGTGCACGACGCAGAGGATGTGACCCAGGCGGCCTTCGTGGACGCCTATCGCGCCGTGCTGCGCGGAGCCGAGCCGCAGTCGCCGCGGGCGTGGATGCTCGCGATCTCCGAGAACGTCCGCCGCCGCCGCTTCCGCACCGCGCAGCGCCGCCCCCGCGAGGAGGCGCTCGACGACGCCGACTTCCCGCTCGCGGCCGAGCTTCCGTACGAGCAGGCGCGCGCGCTGGCCGAGGCG
>JANPKC010000233.1:0-27995 GCA_031425855.1 Actinomycetes bacterium
CCGAAGGGCGGGCCGGTGTCGAGCGCGGCGAAGACGATGCGCTCACCGTCCGGCGACCACCGCGGAAAGTCCTCCACCCGCGGGGTCGTCGTGAGACGACGGAGGCCGGTGCCGTCCTGGTGCACCCTCCAGATATCCAGGCTCGCGAGGGTCCCGAGCTCGTTGCGCATGAACACGATGTCGTTCCCCCGCGGCGACCAGCGTGGACGAAAGTCCCCGAACGCAGCGGGGCCTTCGGTCACCCGCTTCACGGGCCCGCCCTTGAGGTTCGTCACGTAGATGCTGCGCGTGCCGTCTCTGTCGCCGACAAAGGCGAGCTTGCCGTTTCTGGACACGTCCGGATTCGCCGCTGCGCCCGGCCCCGTGTCCAGGACCCGCTCGCCCGACCCGTCCACGCCGACGATGCGGAGCTCGCACGGACACGGACTGGTGGTCGCATTGGCCACGCGCTGGAAGATGACGTGCTCGCCGTCGTCGCTGAACACGGGCTGGTCGTCGCGGGCCGGTCCCGAGGTCAGCCGCCTCTCGGCGGAGCCGTCGGCGTTCATGATCCAGATGTCCTGGTCGATCCCGGCCACTGTCCGTGCGAACACGATCCGGCTGCCGTCGCGCGACACGCGCGGCGTCTGGTCGGACACGTTGTTCCACGTCAGCCGCCGGACGTCCGTGGAGTCCGGGTTCATCGAGTACAGCTCCGGCGGGACCGGCCCGGTGCGGTTGCTCTGGAACACGATCCGTCCGTTCTCGCCGGGGAAGCTCGCCACGGCGGGTACGGCGGCGACGAGTGCGGTGAGCACGACGAGCAGGAAAGCTTCGATCCTCTTCATTCCCTACGCTCCTCGGTCGTGCCGAGATTGTGCGCTTACGCACACGAAAAGGCAAGGAGCATTTAGCCCTTGACGAGCACGAGCCGGTACTTGCCGGCTCCGCGGGAGCCGAGCTTCACCTGCACGTAGTAGGTGCCCGCCTTCGGCGCCCGGAACGAGAGATGCTCCTGCGGGCCCGGCCGAGCAGACTGGCGGGCAACGAGGCCGAGTGACGCAAGGTCGTCAACGTGCTTCGTGCCGGGGCGCCACAGGATCAGATTGGTGTCGGTGAAGACCGGCCCGCGCACGCTGACGTCGACGCGCTGGCGGCGCTTCAGCCTGATCGCATAGACGTCGTTCTGGTCGTCCCAGAAGTCGAGCGTCGCGTCGATCCTGTTCCTCTTGCCCCACAGCGCGGCCGCGCCCGGGCCGGCGTCGTCGTTCGGCTCCAGCCGGTCGCGTGCGGGCGGCCCGGCGGTCAGCAGCTGCCGGAGAGCGGCGTTGACGTCGAGACGGCCCCAGCCGGTGAGGGCGTCGCGCTGGGTCGCACAGCCGGCGCAGCCGGTGGCGCCGTTGACGTCGTGGGCGGTGCGGGTCAGCAGCTCGGTCACCTGCTCCGGGTGGAGGCTCGGACGGACGGCGAGCAGCGTCGCCGCCGCCGCGCTCACCTGCGGCGCTGCGAACGAGGTGCCCTGGCCCTTGCGGAAGTCGTCGGGCGCGCAGCTCGAGTAGCCCTGCTCGGCGCAGTCCTTCACCTCGGACGTGAGCGCCCGCGGGAAGGTCGAGAGGATCCCGACGCCGGGCGCCGCGATGTCGTTGTAGATCTTGTCCCGGTGCGAGAAGACCGGCACGGAGCCGTCGCGCGCGAGCGCGCTGACGCCGAGCACGTGCGGCAGCGCCGCCGGATAGCTCGCGTACGGCCAGGCGCGCGGCGGCGTGTCCATGTTGTTCCCGACCGCGGCGACGACGACGGCACCGCGTCCGTGCGCCCAGCCGATCGCCTGTGCCTCGAGCGGCGAGAACGCGTCCCGGTCCGGGTCGCGCGGGTCGCGGAAGCCGCCGAGGCTCATGTTGATCACGCGGGCGTCGCGGTCGACCGCCCACCTGATCGCCTTCACCTCTGCCTCGACGTCGATCAGGTCGTTCCCGTCCACCACCTTGGCGATGAGCAGCTCGGCGGAGGAGGCGCCACCGGCGATCCCGACCGTGTTGTTCACGCCCGCGGCGATCAGGCCGGCGACGAACGTGCCGTGCCCTTCCTCGTCGACCCGCGCCGACCCGCCGACGAAGCTCTGCGTGGCGACGATCTTCCCGGCGAGGTCGGGATGGTCTGCGTCGATCCCGGAGTCGATCACCGCGACCCGGACCGAGGGCAGCAGGGTCGGCGTCTCCCAGAAGTCGAACGTCCGGTTGAACTCGAGATGCCACTGCTTCGGCGCCAGCGCGTCGTTCGGGACGTAGGCCGCACGCCGCGTGCCGAGCTTCTCGACGTACGTCGCGCCGGGGAGGTCGCGCAGGCGCGGGGCGGTCGCGCGCTCGACGACGAGCGCCGGGATCGGCGCCAGGCTCTCGGCGTCCGGCAACGCAGTGCGGAGGCGTGGAAGCTCGGCGAGCGTCTCGACGCCGACGGCGTATCGCGCGGCCTCGGCCGGAGCCGCAAGCAGGGCCGAGGCCGCGAGCACGAGCGCGAAGCGGGTCATCGCAGCTCGATCTGGCGCGAGAGGCCCTCGGCGAACCCTTGAGCAGGCGCGACCCTCACGCGATACGTCCCCGGCTCGGGCGCCGGCAGCGTGAAGTCGCCTTCCGCTCCGGTCGACGTCTGCACGGTCGTGAACCATCCCCGCTCGCTGTTCTGCTGCAGCTCCACCGTCGTCCCCGGATCCAGAGGCGTCACGGTGCCACTGACGTCGAGAGAAGCGGAGCGGGCGGTCACGCGCGGGGCAACGGGGACCCTGAGCACGGAGCCGGCGAGCCGGCCCGCGGCGATCCGGAAGCTCGCGGGCGCGAGCAGCTTCACCTTCGCCTTCAGCGCCGGCGCAGTGATCTTCGTCCAGGTGCCGCCGACCCGCTGCTGGAGCACCGCCCCCTTGACGCCTTGCGCCCGTCCCGTGATCGAGGCGGTCTTGCCGTACACCACCGCGCCACCCGGGCGCGTGAGCGACAGCGTCACGAGTTGCGTGATCCACGTCGAGCGAAGCCCCCCGGCGCGCCGGAGGTCGGCGCCACTGATCGTGGTCGCGCCGCCGGCCGTCGCTACCAGCGCCCGGGCGACGCGTCCTGACGTCCCGCGCGTCAGCGTGAGCCCGGTCACCGGCGCCCTCAGCTTCAGCCCCTTCCGCAGCGTCGTCTCCGCGACGGGTGTCGGACCCCAGCGGTGGACCGGGGAGAGCGAGCTGTGCGGGTCGTCCACGCCGACGAGGTAGGGCACGGGCTTGCCGAAGACCTCCGCCGCATCGAGCGTCGTCCCGCCGGAGGTCGAGTGGAAGAGCGCGTCGATCGGCTTGCCCTGCCAGAGGAGCACCTGCCCCTTCGTCGCCTGGACGGCGGCCGTCGTGCGAGCGCTCTCGCCCGGGATGCCGCCGTAGACCTGGCTGCGCACGTCGGCGTAGAGGTCGAACGCCTTCCCGCTCAACCGGTGCGCGAGCGCGTACGACCGAGCCGCGACGGCCTGGGCCCTCAAAGCCTCGTCCGGCCACGAGCTCGGCATCTCCTGGGCGACGACGCCCTGGAGGTACTGCTCGAGCCCGACGACGTTGATCGCATCGAGCTTCTGGCCGGTGACGCCGACCTCGATCTCGCCACGGTAGGCGCGGTCGACCTCCAGCGGCGCCGTCCCCGGCAGGAACACGATCGGCCCGGCCAGATCGGTCGGCGTGCCGTTGACGGTCACGCGCAGCCTCGGCCCGAGCGGCACGGCGCCGGCCGCCAGCGGGTAGATCTTCCCGAAGACGTCACGGACCCGGAACGGAGCCGGCGAGCGAACGGTCACGCTCGGCTCCGCCTCGGCGACGAGCACCCGGACGCGCGCGACGGACGCGGGCCCGAGCTCGGCGCCGGTATAGAAGTGGGCGAGGATCTGATCGAACGTCCAGCCCTCCTGCGCGAAGCCGAGGGCGCCGTACTGGCTCATCCCGACCCCATGCCCCCAGCCCCTGCCGCTGACGAGGAACGTCGTCGCCGTGACTGCGGCCGGCGTGGTGGGAGCGGGTGCGCGGATGCCCGCGGGCGCGGAGACCGCGAGCGCGAGACACAGACCGGTGAGAGCGAAGAGCATCCGCCGCATGATTGACCCCCCGCCGTCGAGGCTAGCGGAAGAAGCCCTGCACCCAGGCCTTCTTTACCGAACCTTCAACTCATGCACGAGCGGCGCGGGAGTTTTCGGGTGCGACCGCCCGGGCAGGCCGTCGAGGTGAAGGAGAGCATGCTTCCCGACCGCTACCGGAACCCCGAGCGCATCGCGCGCGGGGGGATGGGCGAGGTCTACCGTGCCGAGGACGTCGACCTGGCGCGGATCGTCGCGGTCAAGCTGCTGTCCGAGCGCTACGCCGACAACGAGGCGATCCGCGGTCGCTTCACCCGGGAGGCGCTGGCGGTCGCCCGCCTCTCGAACGCTCCCAGCACAGTGACGATCTTCGACGTCGGCGACCACCTCGGCCGTCCGTACATCGTGATGGAATACCTCTCCGGCGGCTCGCTCGCGGACCGGCTCGAGCGCGATGGCGCACAGCCGGTCGGGCGCGCGCTCGAGTGGCTCGGCCAGGCCGCGGCCGCGCTCGACGCGGCTCACGCGAACGGGATCGTCCACCGCGACGTCAAGCCTGCGAACCTCCTGCTCGACGACGACGACCGCGTCAAGGTGGCCGACTTCGGGGTCGCGAGCGCGGCCGACCTCGGCTCGTTCACCGAGGCGGGCACCGTGGTCGGAACAGCGGGCTACCTCGCACCCGAGCAGGCCCGGGGGGAGCGGGCGACTCCGGCCAGCGACTTCTACGCGCTCGCCGTCGTCGCGTTCGAGCTGCTGACGGGAAAGCGACCGTTCGAGCGGGAAACCTCGACCGCGGAGGCGATCGCGCACGTCAGCGCGCCGATCCCACCCGCGTCGAGCTCGAACCCGGAGCTGCCCCCGGAGGTCGACGACGTCCTTGCACGCGGGCTCGCGAAGGAGCCGGAGCACCGCTACGACTCGGCCGCCGAGCTCGTCCGCGCTCTGCACGACGCACTCGACCGCGCGGCCGGAACGACACGCGTCGGCGCACTCGCCCCCGCCCCGGCGGCCCGCGAGCGGAGGCGGCGCCCGCTCCTGCTGATGCTCCTCGGGGCGGCGCTCCTGGCGGGCGTCCTCGCCGCGACGCTGCTGGCCGGGGACGACGACGAGAAGACCGCCGCCACGACGGCCCCGCAGACGGTCAAGGAGACCGTCACCCTGCCCGGCACGACCGTCGTCCAGACGGTGACCACCGCACCCGAGCCCGCGCCGACGACGGCGCCGACGACGACCGAACCGGAGGGGCCGCCCGAGGACAGCCCGTCCGCGCTCAACGACCGCGGCTTCGAGCTGCTGCAGGCCGGCCGCTACGACGAGGCGCTGCCGCTGCTCGAGCAGGCTGTCGCCGGGCTCTCCGGCAGCGGCGAGCTCGCGGAGGCGTATGCGAGCTACAACCTGGCCTTCACGCGCCGCGCCCTCGGCCGCTGCGACGGCGTCGCCGAGCTGCTCGACCGCTCAGAGCAGGTGCAGGGGGAGCGGAAGGAGATCAGCCGGCTGCGGAAGGAGACCGAGAGAGCGTGTGACTAGGAGCCCGAGCCCGCGAGGCGCGCCGCGTACTGGCGCTCGTAGTACTCGCGGTACTCGCCCGACTTGATCGGCTCCCACCAGCTCCGGTTGTCGCGATACCAGGCGATCGTCTCGGCGATCCCCTCCTCGAACGGCTTTCGCGGCTCCCAGCCGAGCGCGCGCAGCTTCGCGGTGTCGAGCGAGTAGCGCCGGTCGTGGCCGGCACGGTCCTCGACGTGGCGCACGAGCGACTGGTCGGCGCCGGTCAGCTCGAGGATGCGGGAGACGATCTCGACGTTCTCGCGCTCGTCGTCGCCGCCGACGTTGTAGACCTCGCCCGCGGCCCCCTCGCGGAGCACGAGCTCGATCCCGGCGCAGTGGTCCTCGACCCAGAGCCAGTCGCGGATCTGCCGCCCGTCGCCGTAGACCGGCAGCGGCTCGCCCTCGAGCGCGTTCGTGGTCATCAGCGGGATCAGCTTCTCCGGGTACTGGTTCGGCCCGTAGGTGTTGGAGCCGCGCGTGATCGAGGCGTTGACCCCGAACGTTCGCGCGTAGGCCGGGATGTGCAGGTCGCCGGCGGCCTTGGCGACGCTGTAGGGGCTCGACGGCTTGATCGGATCGGTCTCGGCCGCGGAGCCGCCGTCGGCGAGGTCGCCGTACACCTCGTCGGTCGAGACCTGGACGAAGCGGGCGCCCGTCCGGCGCACCTCCTCCAGCAGCACCTGCGTGCCGAAGAACTCCGTGCGGCCGAAGTCGGTGGCGCCGAGGATGGAGCGGTCGACATGGGTCTCGGCGGCGAAGTTGACGATCGCGTCGCAGCCTGCTGCCGCCCCGGCCACCGCCTCCGCGTCGCAGATGTCCCCCTCGACGAGCTCGATCCCGGTGCCCTCGAGGTTCGCAGGGTTGCCGGAGTAGGTCAGCTTGTCGAGCACGCGCACGTCGTCGCCCGCGGCCTGGAGCCGCTTCGCGAAGTGGGAGCCGATGAACCCGGCCCCGCCGGTGACGAGCACGCGCACGGGCGCAGGTTACGTCACGGCGAGCAGGCGTGTCCCCAGCAAATCGGCCAGTCCCTGGCCGCCCTGGTGCATGACGACGTTGTGGTTCCAGCGGAATACCGGGCGCGCGACGGGCGCCAGCAGGTTCATCCACGGCCGCGTGGTACGCACGTTCCACTCGTAGGTGACAGCGGTCTCGCGACCGTCGAAGAAGCGCCAGCGGCCCGTGCCCGCAAGCTCGCCGTCGGCCTCGGCCTCGATCAGGTGCGGCCGCTCGATCCGGGTGATCCGCGTCTCGAAGCGCACCGGGTACGGGATCACGCTGCGCCACTCGTGCCGGTAGAGGGCGCCGATCCCGCCGCCGTTCCCGTGCTCGAGCTTCTCGACCCGCCGCACCCCGGGCCACCAGCCCGGCCAGCGCTCGATCTCGTAGATCGCGTCCCAGACGTCCTCTCGCGGCGCGTCCAGGATCCAGGTGGTCAGGAACGAGTAGGACGCCATCAGCGGAGTCGGGCGAGGCACTCGCGCAGGCCCTCGCGCCAGTGCGGCAGGGTGGGCGCGCCCTTCTCGCTCCGGAGCACGGAGTACGCGGGCCGCGGCGCCTTCGCGCCGAACTCGGCGGCTGTGATGCGCCGCACCCGCGTGCCGAGGCCTGCTTCCTCGAAGATCGCCTCCGCGAAGTCGGCCCAGGTCGCGTCGCCGTCGGCCGCGACGTGGTAGACGCCGAACGGCAGCAGCATCACCTGACGCGTGGCGGCGGCGAGATGGCGCACGTACGTCGGCGACCCGCGCTGGTCGTCGACGACGGCGACCTCGTCCCGCTCGGCCGCGAGCCGCAGCATCGTGCGAACGAAGTTCGTCCCGGTCGGGCCGAAGAGCCAGGACGAGCGCACGATCCAGGCCCGCTCGCCCGCCGCGGCCTCGGCGTGCAGCTTCGTCCGCCCGTAGGCCGAGAGCGGGTTCGGCCCGTCCGACTCGACGTACGGCTCGCCCTTGGCGCCGTCGAAGACGTAGTCGGTCGAGTAGGCGACGAGCGGGACGCCGAGCGCGGCCACGTTCGCCGTGCCGCCCACATTCGCGGCCGCCGCGCCCTGCGGATCGTCCTCGGCGCCGTCGACGTTCGTCCACGCGGCGGCGTGGAGCACGACGTCGGGCGGTACGAGCCCCGCCGGTGGCGGCAGCTCGACGTCCCACTCGGCCCGCGTCAGGCCGACGACGCCGTCCGGACCGAACTCCTCGACGAGCGCCGCGCCGAGCTGGCCGCCGGCCCCCGTGACTACGTACACGCCTGCACATCCCGCTCCGAGAGGAGCGGCGCATCCGTGCTCCAGAGGTGCTTCACGCGCGGATCGGCCCAGCAGATCCCCTGCTCGTCCGGGTCCGCTGGGTCGTACTCCTCGGTGACGTGGTAACAGAAGAAGAGGTCGGTCAGCGCCTCGAAGCCGTGCGCGTGGCGGCCGGGGATGTAGATCGCGACCGGGTTGTCGTCGCCGATGTCCTCGGTGAACGTCTCCCCGCTGTCGCGGTCGAGCACGACCACGCGCGCCGTCCCCTGCAGGCAGACGAAGAGGTCGTCCTGACCGCGCTCGTGGTAGTGGAGGCCGCGGAGGACCCCTTTGCGCGAGAAGGAGAGATTCGTCTGCTTCGTCGGCTTCGGTAGCAGCGACTCCCGCCGGATCTCGGCGAACCAGCCGCGCTCGTCCTCGAAGCGCCGCAGCGGGACCCGGAGCACACCGTCGATCATGCGGGCTTGTTGACGCCGGTCCGCTGGATCAGGGCGCCGATCTCGCTCAGCGACTCCTGCGTCCCCGCGTCCTCCCACCAGCCGGTGACGCGGTGGCAGGCGAGCGTGCCGTTCTCCGCGTAGTGGCGGTTGACGTCGGTGATCTCGAGCTCGCCGCGCGACGACGGCGCGAGGCCGCGGATCAGGTCGAAGACGTCGGGCGAGTAGCAGTAGAGACCGACGACGGCGTCGTTCGAGGGCGGCGCGTCGTAGCGCAGGTCGACGACGCCGGCCTTCTCGACCACGTCGACGACACGGTCGCCCTCGCCGTAGACGACGACGCCGAAGCGCTCGGGGTCCGGCACCTCCTTGACGAAGACCGCCGCCCCGTCGTCTCCCCCGACGAAGCTCTGGATCGCAGCCGCCTCCGCGTACTCGAAGATGTTGTCGCCCAGGCAGACGATCAGGTCGTCGTCCCCGGCGAAGCTCTCGGCCATGCCCACGACCTGCGCGATCCCGCCCGCCTCGACCTGCACCTTGTAGGTGAGATCGAGCTCGAAGAGCGGGTCGGTGCTGCCGCGCTGTGGCATGCGGCCGTTGCCGAGCAGGTCGATCACCTGGCCCGCGTGACCCTGGCCGGTGACGATCATCACCTCCTCGACGCCCGCGAGCTGGAGCAGCTGCAGCGGGTAGTAGATCATCGGCCACGCGCCGACCGGGAGCAGGTGCTTGTTGACGACGCGTGTCAGCTCGCCCAGCCGTGTGGCCTCGCCGCCGGCCGCGATCAGTCCCTTTGCCTTCATGCCGTTGCCTTCATGGTCGCGCCGATGCTACTGCGGGAGCGGCGAGCGGCGTCCGGCCGAGCAGCCAGAAGGACGCCTCGACGACAGGCCCGATCCCGACGGCGAAGACGAGCGTGCCGATGCCGACGGTGCCGCCGAGCAGGAAGCCGGCTACGAGCGCTGCGATCTCGATCCCCGTCCGGGCGACGCCGATGCGGACGCCGAGCCGGCGCGAGGTGACGAGCATCAGCGAGTCGCGCGGGCCTGCGCCGAGCGAGGCACAGATGTAGAACGCCGAGCCGACGCCGAAGCAGACGAGCGCGATCGCGATCAGGCCGATCCGGACGCCGAGCGGCTCCTCGGAGAGCCCGTCGACGGCGTCGAGCTGCGTCAGGACGATCACGAACGTGCCGACGAGGAGCGTGTTCAGGAGCGTCCCGAGCCCGATCCGTGCGCGGAGCCTCCAGACGAGGGCGAGCACGGCGACGGAGACGATCAGGTTGGCGACCCCGAACGAGACCCCGAGCTGCTCGGCGAGACCCTGGTGGAGCACGTCCCACGGCGGCAGGCCGAGCTCGGACTCGAGGAAGCAGACGATCCCGCACGAGCAGAGGAAGAGGCCGACGACGAGCCAGGGGATGCGCGTGCCGAGGCCACCGTGGAGGGCAGGTGGCGCACGCATGCGTTGAAGGTAGCTGCGCGGCTAGCGGGCGCGGATGGTCGCGCTGTACGCGCTGTCCTGCGGTGAGAAGATGCGGACGCTGGCTCCCACCGGGGCTGCAACCGCGGTGCTGAAGAACCCGCGCGCGGAGGTGCGGCGATTGCCGCCGCTGAAGCGCCACGCGCCGCCGACGCGCACCTGCACGCGATACGTCTGGATGCCGCCGCGCGGACGGACCTGGCCCCAGAGGACGAGCTTGCCGCCGCTCCGGCCCGCCTGCGCGATCGGCAGCGGGAAGGCGAGCGCCGCGAGCTTCGGACGGCCCGAGGTGTTGAAGAGGCCGCTCTGGAAGCGGCTCGCCTCGGGCTCGTCCTTGACGAGGTAGTGGATCAGCATGTCGACGCGGGGCGCCCTGTGGACGCGGAGCCCGGACTGGCCGATCAGCTCCGCCTGGCGCTGCTGCGTGACGCCGTAGGCGCCGGTCTGGTAGCCGTACTCGGTCAGCCAGATCCGCTTCGGGCCGAACGCCCGGCCGACCTCGGCGATCAGCTTCTCGAGCGTCGCCATCGTGATCGTCTCGCAGTGGCCGCAGCCGCCGGTGAACGGGGTCTCGCGGCTGCTCGACGGGTAGGGGTGGTGGGCGTAGGCATCGAGCCGCGCGCCCGCGCTGCGCATGCCGCGGATCCACCTGACCGGGGACACGCCGCCCGTCGAGCCGCGCGGAGCGGTGACGCCGCCGGCGACCTTCGCGCGCGGGATCACGGCGTGGATCGCGGCATAGCCCGGATTGAGGATCTGACGGACGTAGACGCTCGGCGAGGTCGGCCGCAGCCAGCGCGCCTGGTTCGGCTCGTTCCACAGCACCCACTGCGTCACCCAGCGGTAGCGCGTCGCCGCGGCGCGCGCGAAGCCCGCGAAGCTCGTCCCGCCCGGCGCGAAGTTCGGCGTCCGGCCGCCGTTCGCCCACGAGGGCGAGCCGACGATCCCGACCACGGCGGGGATCCCGCGTCCGCGCAGGCCGTTGAGGACGGCGTCGCTCTCCTGCCAGGCGTACTGGCCGCGTGTGCGCTCGATCCGGTCCCAGTGCAGGTTGAAGCGGACGACGTCGGCGCCGAGCCGCTCGAGCCGGTCGAGGCGGTCGTCGAGGGTGCCCGCGCCGTGCACGAGCCAGGCGTCGTCCTGGATCCCGTAGCGGACGTTGCCGGAGGCACCGGCTGCGGGGGCGATCACCCCGAGCAGGGCGCAGGTGAAGAGAGTCGTGAGCGCGACGCGCATGAGGTGAAAGGTGCCCGCGTGCCCGCGTTTCGGAACATCAGGATCCTGTTAACGGAGGGGAGACGGAGCCACCCGCAGGATGCGGGCCGCACGCTCCGGCAGCCACCAGTTCCAGCGCCCGAACAGGCGCATCAGCGCCGGCACGAGCACTGCGCGGACGAGCGTGGCGTCGATGAAGATCGCGATCGCGAGCCCGAGGCCGAACTCCTGCAGGCCGACGATCGACCCCGCGGCGAATCCCGAGAACGCCGCCACCATCACGATCGCAGCCGCGGTCACGATCCGGCCCGTCCGCTCGAGCCCCTGCGCGACGGCCTCCTCGTTCGTCGCTCCCTCGTCCCAGAACTCGCGCATCCGGGAGACGAGGAAGACCTCGTAGTCCATCGAGAGCCCGAACAGCATCGCGAAGAGGAAGATCGGGATCCAGGCCTCCACCTGGTCGAACTGGTAGAGCCCGAGCAGCTCGGATCCGATCCCGTACTTGAAGACGATCACGAGCAGGCCGTAGGTGGCGCCGATCGCGAGCAGGTTCAGCAGGACGGCCTTCAGCGGCAGCAGCAGCGAGCGGAACGCGCGCATCAGGGTGATGTAGGTCAGGATCAGGACGGCGAGCACGAGCCACGGGAACGCGCCGTAGGCGCTGTCGATGAAGTCGATCCCCTGGGCAGGGCCGCCGCCCGCGAGCACCGTCGCGCTCTCCGGGAACCCGCTCGCCGGGATCAGCTCGCCGCGCAGCCGGCGCGCGAAGTCCTGCGCCGCGAGCTCGCCGTACTCGTGCCTGCCGGCGATGCTGAGGTACGCGAAGCGGCGGGTGGCGTCGACGTACGGCGCCTCCGGCTCGTAGTCGACGCGCGCGACTTCCGGGTCGGCGCGGACGCGTGCGATCAGGCGCCCGATCGCGTCGGCGAGGGCCGGCTCGCGGACGCCGCCTGCGGTGCCGGAGTCGACCAGCACCTGCGACGGCGCGAGCGCCCCCGGGCCCACCGCCTCGCGCAGGACGTTGAAGCCCCGGATCGACTCCGGGGTCTGCGGTGTGCCCGAGGCCGAGCCCGGTGTCAGCTGCAGGTCGAGGGCGGGAGCGGCGGCGGCCACGAGCACCGTGATGCCGAGGGCCAGATACACGAGCGGCCGGCGCATGATCGAGCGGGCGAGCCGCGCCCACAGGCCCTGCTCGGCGTCGGCCGTGCCCGCGAAGCGCGGCACCGGCAGCCGCAGCCGGTCGCGGAGGAAGTCCGCGACGTGCACGCGCCTCGTCCCTCTCCGGCCGAAGAGCGACAGCAGCACGGGCTGGAGGGTGACGGCGGCGACGATCGAGACGAGCGGGATCAGGAAGCCGCCCACGCCCATCGAGACCATGAACGGCAGCGGCATGAAGAGCAGCAGCGCCAGCCCGATCGCAACCGTGGCGCCGGAGAAGACCACCGCCCGCCCCGCGGTTGCCATCGTCCGCACGACCGCGTCGTCCTTCGAGCCGGGGCGCTCGAGCTCCTCGCGGAAGCGGTAGACGATCAGAAGCGAGTAGTCGATCGCGATCCCGAGCCCGATCAGCTGCACGAGATTCGTGACGTAGACCGCGGTCGTCAGGTAGTGCGCCACGACCCAGACGATCCCGAGCGTCGCGAAGATCGTCGAGGCTGCGACCAGGAACGGCATCAGGACCGCGAACGAGAGCCCGAAGACCGCGAGCAGCACCGCGAGCGCGATCGGGAGCGCGATCGCCTCGCCCTTGACCAGGTCCTCCTCGAAGATCGGGTCGAGGTCGGCCTGGATCGCCGGCGTGCCGCTGACGAAGGTCTCGACTCCCGACGGGCTACCGATCGCCGCGCGGACCGCGGGTGTCGCCTCCTTGGCCTCGGTCAGCTCGAGCGGCGAGCCGACCGTCCCGAAGAGGACTGTCCGCCCGGCGGCCTGCAGCGGCTGCGCCTGCCCGCCCTCGACCGCCTCGGCGCCGCGCACGAGCGCCGCCTGGAGCGCGCGCCGCGTGCCCGCGTCGCTCGTGTCGTCGACCCGGAAGACGACCAGGAAGGAGCCGTCGTCTCGCTGGCCGAAGCGCTCCTCGAGGATCGAGCGGACGTCCTCGGAGTCGGTGCCGGGCGTCGTGAACTCGTTCGACAGCAGCTTGCTCAGCCCGGAGCTGAGCGTGCCGCCGGTGAGGAGGATCGCGACCCACGCGGCGACGATGGGCCAGCGGTGGCGGAGCACGAAGCGCGTCCAGCGCTCGATCAGGCGCCCCTCGCCGCGCGCCGTCGCGCCTTCCGCCGCTTGACCGACGGCACCGCGCGCACGGCCGCGAACCAGACGTAGAGCAGCAGCGCCACCGCGGCGCCGAGAATCCTGAGGGCGCGGCGCACCAGAGCCATGCGTTCGATCGTACAGAGAGGGGTAACGTCCCCCCAATGGCGCGGCGCGACATCGACCGCCTGCAAGGGGAGATCGAGGAGCTCTTCGCCGACCTCTGGCAGGTGCCCCGCTTCTCGGGGATCCGGAACGGCTTCCGCCCGGCGGTCGACTGCTTCTCCACCGACGACCCGCCGCAGCTCGTGGTCGTCGTCGAGCTGGCGGGCGTCGATCCCGAGTCGATCGAGCTGTCGGTCGAGGAGCGCGCCCTGACGATCTCCGGCAGCCGCGCGCGCCCGCGGGTTGCGGGTCAGGTCTACCAGCAGGCGGAGATCGAGTACGGCCGCTTCGAGCGCCGGATCCCGCTCGAGCGGGACATCGACACCGCAGCGGCGAGCGCCTCGTACGAGGCCGGGATGCTCCGGATCACGCTGCCGGTCGCCGGTCGCGCGCCCGCCGGGCCCGCGGTGGTCATCGTCGTCCGCAGGCAGGCATGAGCGAGATCGCCGACGGGCGCATGCGGCTCCCCGTGCTGCCGCTGAAGGAGACCGTGGTCTTCCCGGAGTCGATGACGCCGCTCGCGGTCGGCCAGGACCGCTCGGTGAAGCTGATCGACGACGTCGTCTCCGGCGAGCGGATGCTCGCCCTCTTCGCCGTCCAGAACCCGGAGGCCGAGCCGCCCGGGTGGGACGACCTCTACACGATCGGCACTGTCGCAGTCGTCCACAAGATGATCAAGGTGCCCGACGGGACGCTGCGGATCCTCGTCCAGGGGATCCAGCGCGTCCGGCTCGTCCGGCCGCTCGAGGACGAGCCGTACCTGGTCGGCGAGCTCGAGGACCTGCCGGAGGTCGTTCCCGACTCGCCCGAGGTGGAGGCGCTGACCCGGAACGTGCAGCAGCAGTTCGCGCAGATCATCGGGATGACGCCGTATCTGCCCGAGGAGCTCCAGCTCGCGGCGGCGAACGTCGACGACCCGACCGCCCTCACCCATCTGATCGCCTCGACGCTCCGCCTGAAGACCGAGGAGCGCCAGGAGCTGCTCGAGATGCCGGACGTCGAGGAGCGGCTGCGGCGGATCGCATTGATCCTCGGCCGAGAGGTGGAGATGTCGGAGCTCGGCTCGAAGATCCAGTCACAGGTCGCGAGCGAGATCGACAAGGGCCAGCGCGAGTTCTTCCTCCGCCAGCAGCTGAAGGCGATCCAGGAGGAGCTGGGCGAGGCCGACGACCATCAGGCCGAGATCAACGAGCTGATGGAGCAGCTCGAGGCGAAGAGCCTCCCCGAGACCGCCGCAAAGGCGGCGCTGCGGGAGGTGAACCGGCTGCAGAAGCTGCCGCCGGCGGCCGCGGAGTACGGCGTCATCCGCACCTATCTCGACTGGATCCTCTCGCTGCCGTGGGGGACGACGACCGAGGACGACCTCGATCTCGAGCACGCGCAGCAGATCCTCGACGAGGACCACTTCGACCTCGAGAAGGTGAAGGAGCGGATCATCGAGTACCTCGCCGTCTCGAAGCTGAAGAACGACCTCTCGGGCCCGATCCTCTGCTTCGTCGGCCCGCCCGGGGTCGGCAAGACGTCGCTGGGGCAGTCGATCGCCCGCGCGCTCGGCCGGAACTTCGCCCGGATCTCGGTCGGCGGCGTTCGCGACGAGTCGGAGATCCGCGGCCACCGGCGCACGTACATCGGCGCGATGCCGGGGACGATCGTGCGCGCGATCCGCGACGCCGAATCGTCGAATCCCGTCTTCCTGATCGACGAGATCGACAAGATGGGCTCCGACTTCCGCGGCGACCCGGCGTCGGCGATGCTCGAGGTGCTCGACCCCGAGCAGCATTCGAGCTTCCGCGACCACTACCTCGATCTCCCCTACGACCTGTCGAAAGTGCTCTTCATCTGCACCGCGAACACGCTCGACACGATCCCCGGCCCACTGCTCGACCGGATGGACGTGATCCAGCTCTCCGGCTACACGCACGAGGAGAAGCTGGGGATCGCGAAGCGTTACCTCGTCCCGAAGCAGATCGTCGCGCACGGGCTCAAGAAAAGCCGGCTGACGATCCCCGACCGGACGCTCCGGCTCGTGATCGCCGAGTACACGCGCGAGGCGGGCGTGCGCAACCTCGACCGCCAGATCGCGACGCTCTGCCGCAAGGCCGCGACGCTCGTCGCGACCGGCCACGCCGAGAAGCTCCGGGTCGACGAGGAGCGAGTGCGCGAGTGGCTCGGCGCGCGCAAGTTCTCGGCGGACGCGCGGAAGCGGACGGCCGACCCGGGGGTGGCGACCGGGCTCGCGTACACGGCCGTCGGCGGCGACGTCCTCTTCATCGAGGCGACGGCCTATCCCGGCAAGGGGAAGCTGACCATCACCGGCCAGCTCGGCGAGGTAATGCAGGAGTCGGCGCAGGCGGCGCTCTCCTGGGTCCGCTCCCATGCGGCCGAGCTCGGGCTGGCGGCCGAGTGGTTCGCGGCCAACGACGTCCACGTCCACGTCCCCGCAGGTGCCGTGCCGAAGGACGGCCCGTCGGCGGGGGTGACGATGGCGACGACGATCGTCTCGCTCGTCCGCGGGATCCCGGTCGACGACGACGTCGGCATGACCGGGGAGATCACGCTCACGGGCCAGGTGCTGCCGATCGGCGGCGTCCGCGAGAAGGTGCTCGCGGCGCAGCGCGCGGGTCTGAAGCGCGTGATCCTGCCGCTCGAGAACGCGCACGACCTCGACGACCTCCCACCCGAGACGCGGGCCGAGCTCGAGTTCGTGCTCGTCGACCACGTCGAGGAGGTCTTCGAGGATGCGTTTCGCGGCAAGGGCGGCAAGCGGCGGCCCCGGCCGGCCGCGGTCGATCGCCAGGCGGCGGCCTCGCGTCCGTAGCTCCTGTTTGCGAGGATCGTGCTGCGGCAAGACTGTGGGGGCGACCACTAAGACCGAAAGGACGGGCCGGATGGCCAAGACCAAGGACAGGCTCTACGACACGGCCGACACGATGAAGCCCTACGTCGACCGCGCGCTGCACGACGACGACCTGCACGACAACCTGAAAGAGGCCTTCAAGGCCGCGCGGGACGTCTACGCCGAGCTGCTCGGCAACCGGAACCTGACCGCCACCGCGATGCGTGCGGCGACGGACCAGGACATCCAGGACAACCTGAAGAAGGCCGTCGACGAGCTCCGCACGGCCGCGAACCGGATCCAGGGCAAGGAGGACCACGGCGCCCGCAACACGATGCTGCTGCTGGCGGGAATCACGGCCGGGATCCTCTTCAACCCGATGACCGGCCCGCAGACCCGCGCCTGGCTGATGGAGAAGATCACCGGCGAGGGCACGGACGACTACACGTACACGCCGCCTTCGAGCACCAGCTCGAACGGCGACGCCGC
Organism: Actinomycetes bacterium; assembly: GCA_031425855.1. Lineage (GTDB taxonomy): Bacteria > Actinomycetota > Thermoleophilia > Gaiellales > Gaiellaceae > Gaiellasilicea. The sequence continues at coordinate 16,736 of JANPKC010000233.1, forward strand.
GTAGCGCCTAGCCGGCGCCGATCACCGCGCTGTCGCCCTGGGCCACCGGGGCGGTAAGCGCGCGGTCCAGCGAGCCGGGGTCGAGGCCGCTGGCGCTCGAGATGTCGGTCGAGCCGAGCAGGATCGCTGCCGGGCGCGGTGCGGTCGCGTTCGCGGGCACCGGCGGCGCCCAGCCGCGGCCGGCAGCGAACGTGACGTCCTGCAGCCGCCGCCATGCGCTCAGGTACGGGTACGCGTTGACCACCCCGTCATAGCCGAGGGGCAGAAGCCCGACGGGGTGGATCTCGAAGTGGAGGTGGTAGGGCGTCGTCTGCGCATCGCCGGTGTTGCCGTTGAAGGCGATCACGTCACCGGCCTTCACCTCATTGCCGTCGACGGCAAGAGGCGAGTACGCCGAGAGGTGCGCGTAGTAGAACTGGTTGCCCTGGCGGTCGCGCAGCCAAAGCCGGTAACCCCCCACGGTATTCCAGCCCACAGAGAACAGGGTGCCGTCCGCGACGGCGAGGATGGGGGCACCGAGCGGGGCGAAGATGTCCTCGCCGTGGTGCCATCCTCCCGCGCGCGCGGCACGGAACGTGTCCGTGAACGAGGACGGCCCGTAGACGGGGAAGACGTAGCCGGCGGGCGAGAGCGGCGCCGACACGTCTGTCGGCGGCAGCCGGAAGACTGACCCGGGCTTGTTCGAGAGCACGCCCGGCTCCGGCGGCTTCGGCAACGGCTTCTTCGTCTTCGCCGGGACGCCCGCGGGCCTGCCGGGCTCGGTCGGGGTCGTCGCCACAGGCGTGGTCGCAGGCGCCTCGACGGGCGTCGAGGCTGCCGCTTCCGCGTGGCCGACGAGGATCTCGGTGCCCGCCGGGAGGCCGGCATGGTCGGCCGTGAGCACGACGTGAAGCCCGTTGACCGTCCCGCGGGCGTTCATCGTCCCGTCCGCGACCGGTGCCTCGGCAACCTGCTCCAGCACGACGAGATAGCCCCAGTCGCCGAGCTGGATGCGGAGGTTCGGCGCCGCCGCCACCTGCGTCCCGAAGACGACGAGGTTCGTCACCCGCGATCCGGCTGCGTCCGCGCCGGCGGCCGACGCCTTGGCGCGGCCGGCGATGCTCTCGGCGGTCAGCTCGCCGTTGAAGAGCGTGACGCCGAGGATGTCGCTGACGGCTTGCGCCCCGGCTGCGCCGGTCGCTCGCGAGGACACGCTCGAGGAGAGAGCGCCGGTACGGACGAGCGAGCCGTCGGCGGGGAAGACGAAGCCGTCGGCGACCCCCGTGGAAGCCGGTCCGGGCGCCACGGCCTCGGCCGCGACCGAGGGCGGCTGGCCCGGCACGAGGATCGAGATCCCGTGTGCGCCGGCGGAGACGATCGCCGGCTGCGACGGCGCGCCGGCGCCGGTCGCCGCGGCCACGAGCGCCCCGGCGATCAGGAGAAGTGCGATCAGCCTCGGATACACGCGACCCATTATCCGGATCTGGCGAGACGATGCGGCGGCTCGTCCTGAGAATGAGAATCGTTGTCAGCTAAGTTCTCGGCGTGGCAGCCAGGCTCTCCCTTCCCGACGGCGTCCGCTCGACGACCCAGCGGCTCGCCGTCGTGCGGGCGGTCGCGGAGTCCTCCGGCAGCTTCACGGTCGCCGAGCTCCACGACCGCGCCCGCAAGTTCGAGCCCCGGCTCGGGCTCGCGACCACCTACCGGACCGTGGAGCTGCTGCGGGCGAACGGCGGCGTCCATCCGCTGCTCGGCGAGGGGCACGCGTACGTTCGCTGCCGCGCCGAACACGAGGCTGGGCACCACCATCACCTCGTCTGCACGAGCTGCGGCGGTGTCGAGGAGACCGAGCTCTGCGCGGCTCCGACCGAGGCTGAGCTTCAGCGCCGGCATGGCTTCCGGCCGGCCGCGCACGAGCTCGACATCTACGGCACCTGCAGGCGCTGCGCGTGAACTGGATCGCGATCCCCTTGGCCGGAGTCACGGTCCTCTCGACGCTGGCGGGCGGGGTGGTCGCGCTCCGGATGGCACGGGAGCTCGCGACCGCGATCGCGCTCACCGGCGGAGTCGTCGTCGCGGTCGCGCTCTTCCACGTCCTGCCCGAGGCGATCGAGGCCGTGGACGACCCGCAGCGGGTCGGGCTCCTGGTCGGCGCCGGCTTCGTCTTCTTCTTCCTCGCCGAGCGGGCCCTCGTCCTCCACCACCGCGACGACGACGAGCACGTCCACGCGCACGCGCAGGTCGGCGTCCTCGGCGCGGCGGGCCTCTCTGCTCACAGCTTCATCGACGGGCTCGGGATCGGGCTCGCGTTCGGGCTCTCCACCGAGACCGGGCTGCTCGTCTTCGTCGCCGTCCTCGCGCACGACTTCGCGGACGGCCTGAACACCGTCGGCTTCATCCTCCGCCAGTCGGGAGACCGCGCCCGGGCGATCCGCTGGCTCGCGATCGACGCGGTCGCGCCGCTCGCGGGGGCGATCGTGGGCTCCGCGCTCTCCGTCTCCGAGGCCGGCCTCGGGGCGCTCCTGGCCGTCTACGCCGGCTTCTTCCTCTTCATGGGCGCCACCGACCTGCTCCCGCACGCCCACGAGCATCCGTCGGTGAAGCGGGTCGCCCTCACGCTCGCCGGGTTCGGCGCGATCTTCCTGGTCAGCCTGATCGGCCACTGAGGCGCCCAGAGCCGTAACTGAAGTCAGGGGCGTCCCGTTGCTCCCCTGCCATGTCACACCGCTTCGTGATCCTGACCCTGCTCGCGCTCGCGAACCTCTCGGTCTTCGCCGTGGCCGAAGCGGCCTCGGGCGTCGAGCGCGCCGAGCCGCGAGTGGTCGTCGCGGTACTCGATACGGGCGTTACCCTGCCGGCCGAGACGCGGGTGCTGGACGGCGTCGATCTCGTCGCCGCCGACGCCGATCCCGCCGACGAGAACGGCCACGGCACGGCCGTGGCGACGGTGATCGCCGAGGGCTGCAGCAGTTGCGCGATCCTGCCGGTCCGCGTGCTCTCCAGGAACGGGACGGCGCCCTGGTCGCGCGTCGCCGCCGGGATCGTCTGGGCGGTCGACAACGGCGCCCGCGTCGTCAACGTCTCGATCGCGGGACCGCACGGCTCCGCCGCGCTGCGCGACGCGGTCGCCTACGCCGCGGCCCACGGCGTGCTCGTCGTCGCCTCGGCCGGCAACGGCGGCGACTCGAGGCCGCAGTACCCGGCCGCCTACCGCGGCGTCGTCGCCGTCGCGGCCACCGACTCCTCCGGACGCCTCGCCGACTGGTCGTCGCGCGGGGCCTGGGTCGACCTGACCGCAGCCGGCTGCGAGGTGCTCCCCGCGCCGCGAGCCGGGCGCGCGTGGGCCTGCGGCACCTCCTTCGCGGCGCCGCGGGCAGCGGCCGCCGCCGGGCGGGCTTTGACCGAGGGCACATCCACCACGGCCGGCGACCTCGCCGCTTCGCTCCCGGGCCTGGTGCGGCCGGCGTCGCGCGGCACGGTGCTCCGCGTGACCGGCCGCCCCCAGCGCGGGTCGTTGCTCCGTGCCTCGCTCGGCGTGCGAGGTGGTGGCGTGCGCTGGTACCGCTGCACCGCCGGCGCGCCGGCCTACGGCTGCGTCGCGGTCTCCGCCGGGCCGACCTACCGTGTCCGCGCGGCGGACACCGGCCGCGCACTCGTCGCACGGGCCGTCACCGGCTCCTTCGCCGGCCTCTGGCTCGCGTCCTCGCCGCGCCTCGCCGTCGCCGGCTAGGCGTCGAGCTTGCGGGCGAAATCGCGGAAGCGGTCGCGCGCAGCCTGATCCGGTCCGAGCGCCTCGTCCTCGCCGTAGCGCGGGTCGGCCGCGATCTGCTCGGCGACGGCGCGAACCTCCTTTGCGATCGCCTCGCGGTTCTCGGGGGCGCGCAGGAGCAGCTCGATCCAGCTGTCGGTGCCGTCGTAGGGCGGGACGTCGTTGTCGACCAGCAGCTCGCCGAGCTTCACGCCGACCCGGATGTACGCGAACGTGCGGAAGGCGAGGATCCGCCGCGGCGAGCCGACGAGACGCTCGATCTCGGGATCGTCCGCCTGGATCTGCGCGACGATGCTCCCGATCGGCTCGTCGACGAGCGGAAGCCAGATCTCCTCGTGCTCGGTCATGGCTTCGAAGGATACGGGGCGGCGCGGCGCGACCGCCATGCGAGTTGCGCCGCGACCCCGAGCAGGAGCAGCGCGAACAGCCGCCGGAGCACGTCCTCGGGCAACTCGGTCGCGATCTGGACGCCGGCGGCCGCGCCGGCGATCGAGGCGACTCCGAGCACGAGCGCGGTGCGCCAGCGGACGTTGCCGTAGTGCCGCTGCTGCCACGTCCCGGCGGCCACCGTCGGCAGGATCGCCAGCAGCGACGTGGCCTCCGCCTCGATCTGCGAGAGCCCGAGCGCAACGAGCGTCGGGACGAACAGGATCCCGCCGCCGACGCCGAAGAAGCCGGCGAGCAGGCCCGCCGCGAGCCCCAGGAGGACGGCGAGGACGACCGTCGTCGCGCTCATGACAGCATCAGCCAGCCTGCGATCACGACCAGGAGCGCGCTGAAGCCGAGGGCGAGCGTGCGCACGGAGACGCGTTGCTGGATCACCGTCCCGGTGACCGCGCCCGCGGCGGCAGGCAGGCCGACGAGCGCCGCATGACCGACGTCGACGTGGCCCTCGAAGCCGTACAGCACCGTTCCGGCGAGCGCCGTGATCCCGATGGCGGCGAGCGACGTCGCCGACGCCGAGCGCCCGTCGAGCCCGACGACGAGGAGGAGCAGGGGCACGAGCACGATCCCGCCGCCGACGCCGAAGAGGGCGCTGAAGAAACCGGCGACGAGGCCGATGGCGATCAGCTTCGGCGTCACCGCTCGTATCCTAGGCGCGTGGACGGAGACACCTCTCTGCTCGACCGGCTCGCGGCGGAGCCCGAGCGAGCTGCGATCCTGCTCGACGTCGACGGCGTCCTCGCGCCGATCGTCGACGTGCCGCACGAGGCCGCGGTACCCGAGCCGACGCGGGAGGAGCTGCGCCGCCTGCACGGCCGCTACGCCCTCGTCGCCTGCATCAGCGGCCGCTCGGGTGCCGACGCCCGCCGTGTGGTCGGCCTCGACGAGCTCGTCTACGTCGGCGAGCACGGCCTCGAGCTCGAGCCGGAGGCGCTCGCCTGGAGCGACCGCCTGCAGGGGTTCGCCGCCACGGTCGACTGGGAGGACGTCGAGCGAAAGCCGCTCACGATCAGCTTCCACTACCGCCGGGCCGGCGACGAGGCAGAGGCGCTGACGATGCTCGAGGCTGTCGCCACACGCGCCAGGCACGAGGGCCTGGTGGCGCGATTCGGCCGCAAGGTGCTCGAGCTGCGGCCCCCGGTCGGAGCCCACAAGGGCACCGCGGTCGCGCACCTGCTCGGCGAGCGCGGGCTCGAGCGGGGGCTGTACGCGGGCGACGACACGACCGACCTCGACGCGTTCGACGCCGTCCGCGCGCTCGAGCTCGGCGTCAGGGTGGCGGTCGCCTCGGCCGAAGGCCCGCGGGAGCTGCGCGAGGCCGCCGACATCGTGGTCGGCGGCCCCGGTGAGCTGCGGGAGCTGCTGAGGCGGCTCTAGGCGGCGGGGACCGCGGCCGCCTCCGCGGCCGGCGCGATCTCCTCCTGCCGGATCAGCGCGAGCGCGGCGACCACGCCGGCGAGCGCGATCCCGGCCCCGACCCAGAAGGCGAGCTGGAAGCCGGACGTCAGCGCCTGCGGCACGGCCGTCCCGGCCGCGACCTCGTCCTCGGTCCGGCTGATCGCGATCGTCGAGAGCAGCGCGATCCCGACGGCGCCGCCGATCTGCTGCGACGTGTTGATCAGCCCGGAGGCGATCCCGGCCTCCGCCTGCGAGACGCCGGCGAGGGCCGCGATCGAGATCGGGACGAAGCAGAGCGCCATCCCGAGCGCGATGATCAGGAAGCCCGGCAGCAAGTTGGCGGCGTAGGAGCCGTCGACCGACACCTGCGTGAAGAGGACGAGCCCGAGCGTCAGGATCGCCATCCCGCCCGCGATTAGCGGTCGCACGCCGACGCGGTTGACGAGCATCGCGGCGACGTTCGCCCAGATGATCGACGTGCCGGCGACGGCGAGGTACGCGACGCCCGTCTTCATCGCCGAGTAGCCGAGCACCTGCTGCATGTAGAGCGTCAGGATCAGGAACATCGAGAACAGCGCCGTGCCGAGGATGAAGCCGGCGACGTTGGCGCCGAGCACGGTCTTGGTGCGCAGGATCCCGAAGCGCATCAGCGGCTCCGCGACGCGGTTCTCCCAGGCGACGAAGCCGGCGAGGAGGGCGGCGGAGAGCGCGAAGATCCCGATCGTGCGGGCAGAGCCCCAGCCCCAGTCGTTGCCCTGCGTGATCCCGAGCACGAGCGTCGTCAGCCCGGTGGTGACGAGGACTGCACCGGCCGCGTCGAACGATTTCACGCGCGTGTCCTTGCTCTCGCTGAGCAGGACGGGCGCCAGTGCCACGGCGGCGATGCCGACCGGGATGTTGACGAAGAAGATCCACTCCCACGAGAGCGCGTCGGTGAGCACCCCGCCGAGCAGGACGCCCGCTGCGGCGCCGAAGCCGCCGACCGCGCCCCAGACACCGAGCGCGATGTTGCGCTCGCGCCCTTCCGCGAAGGTGGTCATCAGGATCGCGAGCGCGGCGGGCGAGATCGTCGCGGCGCCGAGCCCCTGGATCGCGCGGGCGCCGATCAGCGACGCCTCCGACCACGCGAGCCCGCAGAGGAGCGAGCCGATGGTGAACGCGATCAGGCCGACCATGAAGACGCGCCGCCGGCCGACGATGTCCGCGATGCGGCCGCCGAGCAGCAGGAAGCCGCCGAAGACGAGCGCGTAGGCCGAGATCACCCACTGCAGGTTCGCCTGCGAGAAGTCGAGATCCGTCTGGATCGAGGGGAGAGCGACGTTCACGATCGCGATGTCGAGCACGACCATGAACTGGACCGCGGCCAGAAGCGCGAGTCCGAGCCATTTCATTCGAGGAGAGGCAACCATGTCCATTCCCTTGTCCGCTTTCGAGGTCAGGCTTGCAAAGATACAGACGTCGCTTGCGTTTTGCAAGTGGATGCTTAAGAATACGCACAGGTGGCTACACTTTCACAATGAGCAAGCGTTACGACCAGTACTGCCCGGTCGCCTGCACGCTCTCGCTCGTCGGTGAGCGCTGGACGCTGCTCGTCGTCCGCGAGTTGCTGCACGGGCCGAAGCGCTACACCGACCTGCTCGAGCATCTGCCCGGGATCGGCACCAACATCCTCGCCGCGCGGCTGAAGGAGCTGGAGGCGGCCGAGCTCGTCGAGAAGCGGAAGCTGCCGCCGCCGGCGGCCTCGACCGTCTACGAGCTGACGCCGTCGGGACGGGAGCTGCGACCGGTGCTCCACGAGCTGGCCCGCTTCGGCGCCCGCCTGATGGGCCCGCCACCGCTCGACGCGCTCGAAGAGGGCTGGCTCGTCGACGCGCTCGACCTGGCCCTGTCGCCGGTGTCCGCCTCGGCGACGATCGCCTTCCGCGTCGGCGACGAGGAGGCGTCGCTCGTGAACGGGGTCGCGACCCCGGGCATCGCCGACGGAGCCGACGTGGTCGTCGAGACCGACGCGATCGGCTTCTACCACCTCGTCGTCAACCGCCAGGCGGAGGGCGTCAGGATCGAAGGAGACGCCGACGTGCTCGAGCGCCTGCTCGACGCGTTCTCGCCCGCTAGGCCCGAGCCGCTTCCCGCCTGAGCACCTCCCAGGCGCGCCGCACGTCGGCCTCGGTCGTGCGGGCGCTGCCGACCGCGAGCCGGAGCGTGTAGCGGCCGTCCAGCTTCGTGTGCGAGACGAAGATCTCGCCCGTTGCGTTGACGCGCTCGAGCAGCGCCTCGTTCGCCTCGTCGGAGCCCTCGCGGCGGAAGCAGACGAGCGAGAACGGCCGGGGCGCCCCGAGCTCCCAGCCCGGCTCGTCGCGGACCCAGCCCTCGAACAGCGCCGCCAGGGCGATCGCCTCGCGGATCTGCTGCTGCAGGCCCGCGCGGCCGTAGCAGCGCAGCACCGTCCAGAGCTTCAGCGCGCGGAACTGACGCCCCAGTTCGGGGCTGTACTCGGAGAGGCTCGCGACGTCCTCGGCCACGCGCAGGTACTCGGGAACGAGGCTGAACGCCGCCCGCAGGTCGTCCGGCCGCCGCGTCCAGAGCGCAGAGCAGCCCATCGGCGTCGAGAGCCACTTGTGCGGGTTGACGACGACCGAGTCGCCGCGCTCCCAGCCCGCGAACGCGACCCGCAGCTCGGGGCAGACGGCCGCCGAGCCGGCGTACGCGGCGTCGACGTGGAGCCAGACCCCCTCGCGCTCGCACGCGTCCGCGATCCGGCCGACGGGGTCGATCGAGCTCGTCGACGTCGTCCCGATCGTCGCGACGACGGCGCAGGCGTCCGTCAGGTCGAGCGCGTCGGGACGGAGCCGGTACGCCTCGTCCACGGGCGTCGTCCGCGCCTCGAGACCGAGGAGCCTGCAGGCCTTCTCGACGGACGAGTGCGCGTGCTCGGAGCAGACGACGACGCCGGCGCCCGGCTTCGCCTCGCGCGCGGCGGCGAGCGCCGCCATCGTCCCGGTCGAGGCTCCGTCCTCGAGATGCCCGTGCAGGCCCGGCGGCAGCCCGAGCAGCTGCGCGAGCCAGTCGAGCGTCACCTCCTCGAGCTCCTGCAGCGCCGGTGAGGTCCGCCAGAGGATCCCGACCTGGTTCAGCCCGGCCATCAACAGCTCCGCGAGGATGCCCGGCTCGGAGCCGGTCGAGGGGAAGTAGGCGAAGAAGCCGGGGCTCTGCCAGTGCGTGACCGCCGGCAGGAGCACGTCGTCGAGGTCGCGCAGGATCGCCGCGAACGGCTCGGCGTGCTCGGGCGGCGCAGCCGGGAGCCTCGCGCGCAGCTCGCCCGGCTCGACCCGGGCGAGCACGGGCAGCTCGCGCACGCGCTCGAGGTACGACGCGACCCACTCGAGCGCGGCGGCGCCGTCATCCCGGAAGCTCGAGCCGACGCTCACTTGCGCAGCTTCTCGATCTCTTTCCACGTCCGCGTGTTCAGGATCTGCGCCTTCGTCAGCCACGCGCGGCGCGCCTGCGCGACGCCGAGCTCGACGTAGCGGAGCGCCTTCGTCGAGTGGCCGTCACTCGAGACCGTCAGCGTCACGCCGGCCTCGCCCGCGAGCCGCGCGTTGGCGTCGCGGAGGTCGAGCCGGTCGGGCTGGGAGTTGATCTCGAGGAACGTGCCGGTCGCGAGCGCGCCCTCGACCACGCGCTCGACCTCGACCGCAGAGGGCGAACGGACATTGATGCGCCTGCTCGTCAGGTGGCCGATGCAGTCGACGTGCGGGCTCTGCATCGCCTCGAGCACGCGCTCGGTCGGATCCTTGTCGAAGCTCGTGTGCACGGACGCCATCACCCAGTCCAGTTGGGCGAGCGCGGCCTCGTCCACGTCGAGCTCGCCGTTCGCCCGGATGTTCACCTCGATCCCCTTCAGGATCCGGAAGGGGGCGAGCCGCTCGTTGAGCGCGTCGATCTCCTCCCACTGCTTCTCGAGACGCCCGTCGCGGAGCCGCTGCGAGTGGTCGCACATCGCGAGGTACTCGTGCCCGAGCGCCTGCGCCGCGAGTGCCATCTCCTCGATCGACGCCTTCCCGTCCGACCACGTCGAGTGCGAGTGCAGGTCGCCGCGGAGGTCGCCGCGCTCGACCAGTGTCGGCAGCTCGCTCTTCCTCGCCGCCGCCAGCTCGCCGCCGTTCTCGCGCAGCTCGGGCGGGATGTACGCGTAGCCGAGGTGGGCGTACAGCTCCTCCTCGTCCGCGGCGGTGAACTCCTCCCCGGTCTCCGTGTTCGTGACCGAGTACTCGGAGACGCTGAAGCCGCGGCGGACCGCGTCCTCGCGCAGCGCCACGTTGTGCTCCTTCGAGCCGGTGAAGTGCTGGAGGAGGTTCCCGTAGCTCTCGGGCGGGACGACGCGCAGGTCGAGCCGCAGCCCGTCGATCGTCAGCACGGTCGCCTTCGTGTCGCCCTTCGCGATCACGTCGGCGACGTTGTCGCGGCTCGTGAACGCCTCGATCAGCGCCGGTGGGTCGGTGGAGGTCGCGATCACGTCCAGGTCGCGGAAGGTCTCCCGCCGCCTGCGCGCCGAGCCGGCCTCCGAGACCTTCACCGCGGCGGGGTGGCGGCGCAGCTCCTCGACGAGCTCGAGCAGGACGGGCAGCCCGTCGCCGAGCAGGCGCCTCGACTCGCGCGGGTCCTTCGGCTCCTCGGCGAGCGCCTTCAGGATCTTCTCCTCGCTCTTCGCCCCGAGGCCGGTGAGGGCGCGCAGCCGCTCCTGCTCGGCCGCCTCCTTCAGCTCCGCGAGCGTCGTCACGCCGAGCTCCTTCCAGATCCGCCGCGCCGTCTTCGGGCCGAGCCCGGGCAGGCGCATGAACTTGACGACCTCCTCGGGGACGAGCGCCTTGCGCTTCGTCAGCGCCTCCATCTCGCCCTTCTCGACGACCTGGACGATCTTGTCCTCGATCGTCTTGCCGATCCCGGAGAGCTCCTTCGCCTTCCCGTCGAGCGCGAGCTGCGCGACCGGCCCGCCCGTCTCGCGGATCCGTGTCGCGGCGCGGCGGTAGGCGAGCACGCGGAACGAGTCCTCGCCCTCGAGCTCGCTCAGGTCTGCGAGCAGCTCGAGCTGGTCGGCGAGCTCGTCGTTCCTCGGCAGGGTCCCGGCCACTTGTCGCGATGATACGGAGGTGCGGGCGTGCATCTGTCTTCCGACCTACGACGAGCGCGACAACCTGGAGCCGATGCTCCACGCGCTGGGCGCGGTGCTCGGGGCGGACGACCGCGTGCTCGTGATCGACGACAACTCGCCGGACGGGACGGGCGAGCTCGCCGACCGGCTCGCGGGTGAGCTCGGGTTCGTCGACGTCCTGCACCGGCCCCGCAAGGAAGGGCTCGGGCCCGCCTACCTCGCGGGGTTCCGCCGGGCGCTGGACGCTGGCGCCGAGCTCGTGGTCGAGATCGACTGCGACTTCTCGCACGATCCGGCCGACGTGCCGCGGCTGCTCGAAGCCGCCGACGGTGCCGACCTCGTGCTGGGGTCGCGCTACGTGCCCGGCGGCGGCGTCGAGAACTGGGGCCTGATCCGGCGTGCGATCTCGGCCGGAGGCTCGATCTACGCCCGGCTCGTGCTCGGCGTGCCCGTCCGCGACCTCACCGGGGGCTTCAAGTGCTTCCGCCGCGCCGTGCTGGAGGCGATCCCGCTCGACG
>JANPKC010000234.1:0-6336 GCA_031425855.1 Actinomycetes bacterium
GCGTTTAAGCCGAACCAGCCGAACCAGTTTATTATCACACCGTGTGTCGTGTAGGCTTTGTTGTGGCGGGGGTTCGCGTTCGGCTTCCCGTCCGACGCGAACTTGCCGATCCGCGGCCCGAGCTGGAGCGCTCCGGCGAGGCCGGCGAGGGCGCCCTGGTAGTGGACGACGGTCGAGCCGGCGAAGTCCTGCATGCCGCGTGCGAACAGCCACCCGTCGGGGCTCCAGATCCAGTGAGCGACGAGCGAGTAGATCAGCGTGTAGGTGACGCCGAAGACGAAGTAGACCCACAGCCGCGTCCTCTCGGCCATCGCGCCCCAGACGATCGCGAGCGACACTGCGCAGAAGACGACCTGGAACAGGTAGCCACCGGCAGCGGGGATCGACGCGAACCAGCTGAAGGGCGCTTCTCCGACCGTCAGCAGCTCGTCGACCGAGGGCGCGAAGCCGGAGCCGCCCCACACGCCGTTGCCTCCGTCGCCGAACGCGATGCCGTAGCCGACGAGGTAGTAGACGATCGACGCGATCGCGAGGACGAGGACGTTCTTGGCCGCGATGTGCCCGACGTTCTTCATCCGGGTCAGCCCGGCCTCCAGGAAGGCGAACCCCGCCTGCATGAACATCACGAGGATCGCGGCCAGAACGACCCAGATCGTGCTCGTGGCGATTGCCAGCTCCTTCGTCGTCATGCGACCTCGACCTCCTCGAGCCTTTCGCCGGTGCGGCTGTGGGTGACGTCGAACACGGGCGTGGTCCAGACGAGGCCGTCACCGGACTCGTGCCCGGTCCGGGCGGCGTCCGAGATCGCCTCGACCACGCCCGGGGCGAGCTCGTCCTTGACCAGGAAGAAGAGGTACGCCTTCGGCAGGAACCTCGACTCGAAGACCCGGCCGCGGTACTCGTGCGTGATTCCGCGCTGGCGGCCGTGCCCGACCGCTTCGATCACCGTGACGCCGACGTGGCCGGTCTGCTCCTCGACGGCGTCCATGACGGTCTCGATCCGGTCCCGGACCACGACCGCTTCCACTTTGATCATCGTGCGCCTCCTAGCAGTCGTAGTAGAGGCCGAACTCGGCCGGATGGGGGCGGAGCCGGACGACGTCGACCTCGTGCTCGCGCTTCCAGTCGATCCACGTCCGGATCAGGTCCTCGGTGAAGACGCCGCCGCGGAGCAGGAACTCGTGGTCGGCCTCGAGCGCGTCGAGCGCCTCGGCGAGCGAACTAGGCACCTGCGGCACATCGTGACTCCGCGTGCTTTCTGGGGCCTCCTCGAAGAGGTCGTAGTCGGCGGGAGCGCCCGGGTCGAGCCCGCGCTCGATCCCGTCGATCCCTGCCATCAGCATCGCCGAGAAGGCGAGGTACGGGTTCGCGGCCGCGTCGGGGCAGCGGAACTCGATCCGCTTCGCCTTCGGCGAGTCGGAGTACATCGGGATCCGGATGCAGGCCGAGCGGTTGCGCTGCGAGTAGACGAGGTTCACCGGCGCCTCGTAGCCCGGCACGAGCCGCCGGTACGAGTTCGTGGTCGGAGCGCAGAAGGCGAGCAGCGCGGGCGCGTGCTCGAGCAGGCCGCCGACGTACGCGCGGGCGAGCTGCGACAGCCCCGCGTAGCCGGACTTGTCGGCCATCAGCGGCGTCCCCTCCTTCCAGAGGGACTGGTTGCAGTGCATCCCCGAGCCGTTGTCGCCGAAGATCGGCTTCGGCATGAACGTGACCGACTTGCCGTGCGCGTGTGCGACGTTCTTGACGACGTACTTGTAGGTCATAACCTGGTCGGCCATCCGGGTCAGGCTCTGGAAGCGGAGGTCGATCTCGCACTGGCCGCCCGAGGCGACCTCGTGATGGTGGAACTCGCACGGGATCCCGAGCCGCTCGAGCGTCAGCACCATCGCCGTCCGCAGGTCGTGGAGGGAGTCGTGCGGCGCGGTCGGGAAGTAGCCCTCTTTCGGCCGCGAGGTGTAGCCGAGGCCGGGCTTGCCGGAGTTCCAGTAGCCCTCGCTCGAGTCGACCGAGTAGTGCGACGCGTTCGGGCCGAGGTCGTAGCTGACCTCGTCGAAGACGAAGAACTCGCACTCGGGGCCGACGAAGCACGTGTCGGCGATCCCGGTCTGCCGCAGGTACTCCTCCGCGCGCTTCGCCACCTGGCGCGGGTCGCGCGTGTAGCCCTCGCGCGTGATCGGGTCGGCGATCTCGCAGATCAGTGAGAGCGTCGGCGCCTCGGTGCCGGGATCGAGGATCGCCGAGCTCGGGTCGGGCATCAGCAGCATGTCGGACTCCGAGATCCCCTGCCAGCCGCGGATCGAGGAGCCGTCGAAGCCGAGCCCCTCCTCGAACGCGTCCGTGCCGAACGCCCGCAGCGGCAGCGTCATGTGCTGCCACGTCCCGAGCAGGTCGCAGAACTTGAGGTCGACCATCGAGACGCGGGTCTCGGCGGCCCACTCGAGCGCCTCGCGGGCGTCGGGCAGCGTCTCGCCGCCGTTCATCAGGTAGTGCCGGTCTTCGAGCTCTGACATCGCCGTTCCCCCTTCGTGGGACCACAAAAAAAGCGCCCGCAGCTCGGATGAGCTGCGAGGCGCCATAGCCTCGGAACCGCCTTCGCCGGCGGAACCTGGCCTCACCGTAGCCCAGCGGCCGGACGAAGGTCAAGGCCGGAATCCGGCTGGCGCCCCGCCCGGACGGCTGGTATCGTCGGCGCCGGATGAGATTCCCGGCCCACATCTAGGACACCCGTAGCCGCGGCCCGCCGTTGTTGCGGGCGTCGCGTGCTGTGTTCCTGGAGTTGCTGTGAGCGAAGGAGTTTCCCAAGTGTCAGAGGTGATCGAATTGCATCGTCCCGCGCCTGCCGTGGAGGTCCGCGACCTGCGCAAGGAGTTCTCGCGCCGCGACAAGAAGGCGGGCCGGTTCGCGCGCAAGAAGCGGGCGGCGCTCCAGGGCGTCACGTTCACGATGGAGCGGGGCGAGTGCGTCGCGATCCTGGGCCAGAACGGCTCGGGCAAGTCGACGCTGGTCCGCCTGCTCTCGACGCTGCTCTTCCACGACGGCGGCAGCGCCGAGGTGTTCGGGCACGACGTCTTCACCGACCCGCGGCCGGTGCGGAAGCTCGTCAACCGCGTCTCGGTCGAGGCGAGCTTCTTCAAGAAGATGTCCGCGGGCGAGAACCTGCACTACGCGGCGCGCTACTACGGGATGGGGCCGCGCGAGACGCGCGTCAAGATCCCCGCGATCCTGACCAAGGTCGGCTTCCCGATCGACCGCCGCACCGAGCCGATGGAGAACCTCTCGCGCGGGATGCAGCAGAAGGTCGCGCTCGCGCGGGCGCTGCTCACCTCGCCGGTGGTGCTCCTGCTCGACGAGCCGACGACCGGGCTCGACCCGCGCTCCAAGCTCGAGGTGCAGGACTTCGTCCGCGAGGTGCGGCAGACGCACGACGCGACGATCCTGCTCTGCACCCACGACCTCGCCGAGGCGGAGGCGCTGGCGGACCGCGTCGGCGTCCTCGACCGCGGCGAGCTGCTCTTCCTCGAGACGGTGCCGGAGATCCTGGAGCGGTTCGGCGTCGAGACGCTCGAGCAGGCGTTCTTCGCGGCCACCGGACGCGCGTTCGAGGCGGAAGCGGACGAGGACGACGAGGACCGGGAGGTGTTCGCATGAAGGGAGCCGCCAGCACCCTGCGCGCCGAGCTGATCGGGCTCGGCGGCGTCGTCGAGCGCAACGTCTACCTGACCCGCCGCTACATCTGGTGGGACGTCGCCTTCATGGTCTGGACGATCGCGAACACGCTCACGATCGTCTTCATCGCGAAGGGGATCGAGTCGACCGGCGGGACGATCGACGTCACCCGCGTGACGACGACGCTGCTGATCGGCGCCGTCGTCTGGGCCTACCTCGGGATCCTGTTCGAGTTCATGACCGAGACGGTCGCGTGGGAGCGCTGGGAGGGGACGATCGAGTACACGTTCATGGCGCCGCTCTCGCGGGCGATGCACCTCGCGGGGGCCGGCCTCTTTGCCGTGCTCTACGGCCTGCTCCGGGCGATCATCCTCTTCATCGTCGTCGCGTTCTTCTTCGACCTCGACCTGCCGAACGCCGACTTCCTGGCCGCGTTCGTCGTGCTCGTCGCGGGCTCGCTCGCCTTCATCGGGATCGGCGTGATGACCGCGGTGCTGCCGCTGATCTCGCCCGAGAAGGGCGCGCAGCTCGGCTTCGTCGCGCAGGGGATGCTGCTCGTCGTCTCGGGGGTCTACTACCCCGTCGAGGTGCTGCCGCGCTGGATGGAGTGGCTCTCGGTGATCTCGCCGGCGACCTACGTGCTCGACGGGATCAGGGCTGCGATCCTCGACGGCGCCGGGCTCTCGACGATGTGGGACGAGATCTGGCCGCTGCTCCTGATCGGCGTCGTCTGCGCGCCGGTGGGGCTGTGGGTCTTCCGCCGCGGCGAGAACTACGCGAAGAAGCACGGGAAATTGAAGCGGAGCGGCTAGTCCGGTACACTCGCTCAGGTTTTCGAGGCAACGGGGCCTCAGGCGGTTGACGCCTGGGGCCCCTTTTTTTGTTGACAAGGAGGAACGACGGCATGGCGATGATCGAGAGCAAGCACCGGGCGACATCCGACCCGGAGGCGCGCAAGCAGGTGCTGAAGGAGATCGAGAAGCAGAAGGTCGAGTACGTCCTCTTCTGGTTCACCGATCTCGAGGGGCACCTGAAGAGCTTCGCGATCACGCCGAGCGAGTTGGAGAACGCGCTCGACGACGGAATGGGCTTCGACGGCTCGTCGATCACCGGCTTCAACGCGATCGAGGAGTCGGACATGGTCGCGATTCCCGATCCTGAGACGTTCCGGATCATGCCGTCGCGCGAGGGTGAGACGATCGTCGGCCGGATGATCTGCGACATCGTCAAGCCGGACGGGACGCCGTACGAGGGCGACCCCCGCTTCATGCTCCGCAAGGCGCTCGAGCGGATGCAGAGCATGGGCTTCGACACCTTCAACATCGGCCCCGAGCTCGAGTACTTCCTCTTCGAGAACAACAAGGGGACGGAGACGCTCGACGAGGGCGGCTACTTCGCGATGACCGCGCTCGACGCCGCGACGGAGCTCCGGAACGAGACGATCCAGGCGCTCGAGGCGATGGGGATCCCGATCGAGTACCACCACCACGAGGTCGCCCCGTCGCAGCACGAGATCGACATGCGCTACGCGCCCGCGCTCGAGATGGCGGACGCGACGATCACCTACCGGCTGATCGTGAAGGAGATCGCGGCCAAGAACGGCGTCTACGCGACCTTCATGCCGAAGCCCCTCTTCGGCGAGAACGGCTCGGGCATGCACACGCACATGTCCCTCTTCACCGACGGGCGGAACCAGTTCTTCGACGGCGACGATCCGAACCACCTCTCGCCGACCGCGAAGGCGTTCATCGCCGGCCTGCTCCGCCACGCGCGCGAGCTCTCGGCCGTGTTCGCACAGTGGGTGAACTCGTACAAGCGGCTCGTACCCGGCTACGAGGCGCCGGTGTACGTGGCGTGGTCGCAGCGCAACCGCTCGGCGCTGATCCGGATCCCGCTCTACAAGCCGGGCTCGGAGCAGGCGACGCGGGCCGAGATTCGCTGCCCGGACCCCGCCTGCAACCCGTACCTGACGTTCGCCGCGCTGCTGCACGCCGGCCTCGAGGGGATCGAGAAGGGGTACGAGCTCGAGGAGGCGATGGACTCGAACCTCTACCACCTCTCGCCCGAGGAGCGGGACGAGCGCGGGATCGTCGCTCTCCCGGGCACGCTCGGCGAGGCCGTCGAGGAGCTCGCCGGCTCGGAGCTGATGAAGCGCGCGCTCGGCGAGCACATCCACGAGCGCTACGTGCAGCTGAAGCGGAAAGAGTGGGACGACTACCGGATCCAGCTGACGCAGTGGGAGCTCGACCGCTACCTCGCAGTTCTGTAGACAACGGGGCCGGCAAAGGCGCATACTCAGCGCAGGGTTGCGACGCAAGGCGAGCGTCGCACCTCAACTGACGGCCGATCGCGGGCACCGAAAGGTGCCCGTGGTCGTTTCGGCACGTCTCTGCTCGCGGCGAGAACTCACGGACGTGGCGTTGCGGACGTGAGGGGTCCTGGCCCCGACAATGTCCGCGGTGGACATGGCCGACAGCCCGTTACGTCGTGTGGAGGGCCGGCTACAGGAACTTGCGGATCGACTCGCGCAGCACGCTGAGGCCGATCACGCGCGAGCCGGTGTCGATCTCGCCGATCGCCTCGGCCGGCACGAGCCGGCGGCCGCGCAGGAAGCCGCCGCGAACGGCGAGCGCGTCGGGCACGTCGGGCTGCGAGCCGTACATCGGCGAC
>JANPKC010000235.1:0-3748 GCA_031425855.1 Actinomycetes bacterium
AGATGCGCAAGGTTCTGATCACGCTGCGCGTGGCGCTCGCCGCCGCGCCGGCGGCCCAGGCGGCGGGCGAGACAGTGCGGTTCGCCACGTTCAACGCGTCGCTGAACCGCAACGCTGCGGGGCAGTTCCTGTCCGACATCGCGACGCCGGCGAACGTCCAGGCGAGGAACGCCGCAGAGACGATTCAACGCGTCCGCCCGGACGTGCTCCTGATCAACGAGTTCGACCACGACGCGGCGGGGCTCGCGCTGCAGCGCTTCCAGGACAACTACCTCTCGATCGGGCAGAATGGCGCGCAGCCGATCGTCTATCCCTACCGCTACACCGCCGAGTCGAACACCGGCATCCCGACGGGCCTCAACGTGGACAACTCCGTGGGGGCAGGCGGGACTCCCACCATCGGCGGCCCGAACGACGCCTACGGCTTCGGCTTCTTCCCGGGTCAGTTCGGGATGGCGGTGTACTCGATGTACCCGATCGACCCGACCGGGATCCGCACGTTCCAGAAGTTTCGCTGGCAGGACATGCCCGGCGCGCTGCTGCCGGACAATCCCGCGACGTCTGCGCCGGCGGACTGGTACTCGCCCGCCGTGCTGGACATATTCCGGCTCTCGTCGAAGAGCCACTGGGACCTGCCGATCCTGATCGGAGGGAAGGTCGTCCACTTCCTCACGAGCCACCCGACGCCGCCGGTGTTCGACGACCCGCCCGCCTACCCGGCCGGCGTCGACTTCAACGGCCGGCGCAACTCCGACGAGATCCGCTTCTGGGCCGACTACATCTCGCCGGGCAAGTCGGGCTACGTCTACGACGACGCGGGCGGCCGCGGCGGATTGAAGCCGGGCTCGCTCTTCGTGATCGCGGGCGACCAGAACTCTGATCCGCTGGACGGAGACAGCATCCCCGGCTCGATTCAGCAGCTGCTCGAGCATCCGCTCGTGAACACGAAGTTCACCCCTTCCAGCCCGGGCGCGGTGCAGCAGAACGCGCTCCAGGGTCGCGCCAACCTCACCCATCGCTCGGATCCCGCGTTCGACACGGCAGACTTCGCCGACGGCGCGCCGGGCAACCTGCGGGCGGACTACGTGTTGCCGCGCAAGACGATGCAGATCGTGGACGGCGCGGTCTTCTGGCCGTTGAACACCGACCCGCTGTTCAGGATCGTCGGCACCTTCCCGTTCCCGACCTCGGACCATCGCCTGGTCTGGATCGACACGACCGTCCCGAGCATCTAGCGCTACGCGGCGACTGTCGCGAGGCCGAGCTCGTCGCCGGCCTCGTGGCAGTCGCGGCAGCGCGCCTCGTACTGCTCGTTCGCGCCGACGACGATCGTCGCGCCCGAGTACGGCGCGGGGCTGCCGTCGACGAGCCGCTGCGTCGTCGTCGCGCCGCCGCCGCAGCGGTGGCAGACGGCCTGGAGCTTGTCGACGAACTCCGCGTGCGCGAGGAGCTCGGGCATCGGGCCGAAGGGAAGCCGCCGGAAGTCCTGGTCCAGCCCGGCCGCGATCACGCGCGCGCCGCCGTCGGCGAGCGCCAGCGCGGCGGCGACGACCTCGTGCTCGAAGAACTGGATCTCGTCGATCCCGACCACCTCGAAGCCGCGTGCGTGCTCGACGATCTCGGCCACGCAGCCGACCGGGACGGCGCGCATGCGGATGCCGGCGTGGCTGACGACGTCCGCGGCGTCGTAGCGGTCGTCGATCCGCGGCTTGAAGATGACCACGCGCTGCCCGGCGATCTCCGCGCGCCGCAGCCGCCGGATCATCTCCTCGCTCTTGCCGCTGAACATCGGGCCGCACACGACCTCGAGCCAGCCGCCGCTCTTGGGGTTGATCCGGATCACGTGTTTGCGATCGTAGGAGACGGGCCGGACGAGTCGCCCCCGACCCTGCATTCCTCGCCGATGTTGCTACACTCTGCCCCCGGCGCGGGGCGGCGTAGCTCAGTTGGTTAGAGCAGCGGAATCATAATCCGCGTGTCGCAGGTTCGAGTCCTGCCGCCGCTATTCCTCAACAGTCTTCTTCAACCGAAACCGAGAGAACACGATCTAGATGGCAGCCGGAGTTCGAGTCGCGATCACGCTCGCCTGCACGGAGTGCAAGCGGCGCAACTACCAGACGAACAAGTCGAAGCGGAACACGCCCGACCGCGTCGAGTTCAAGAAGTACTGCCGCTGGTGCGCCCAGCACACCCTGCACCGGGAGACCCGCTAATGGCGAGGGAGACCCGTCGGCAGCGCCGCGACCAGCGGAAGAGCTCGGGCGCGCCGAAGCCTGCTGCGAAGGCCGGCGCGCAGCGCTCCCGCAGCCAGGCGCAGGTGCGGCCCGGCATGCAGCCGTCGTCGACCCAGACGGGCCGGCGGGAGCCGCGCGGGCGCGGACGCTTCGTCAAGGAGGCCTGGGCCGAGCTGAAGAAGGTCGAGTGGCCGAGCCGCTCGCAGGTCGCCCAGGGAACCGTCGTCGTGATCATCGCCTGCATCATCGTCGGCACGTATCTCTATGCCGCCGACCAGGTGTTCAAGCCCTTCGTCCGCACCGTTCTCCTGGGAGAGTAGGCAGATGTTCCGCTGGTACGTGATCAACACCTATTCCGGCCACGAGAACAAGGTGAAGGCCAATCTCGAGCACCGGATCGTCTCGATGAACCAGGCTCCGCGCTTCCGGCGCGTCGTCGTCCCGACCGAGCAGGTGATCGAGACGAAGGACGGCCAGAAGGTGCAGATCGAGAAGCGCGTCCTCCCGGGCTACGTGCTCGTGAACATGGACCTGAACGACGAGGCGTGGACGGTCGTCAAGAACACCCCCGGCGTCACCGGCTTCGTCGGCGCCGGCGCCAAGCCCGTGCCGCTGGCGCAGGGCGAGGTCGACCGGATCCTGCACACGGGTGCGGCGGCCACCGGTGCTGCGCTGCGCTCCCAGGTCGAGTTCACCCTCGGCGAGTCGGTCAAGGTAACCTCCGGCCCGCTGTCGGACTTCGACGGCGAGATCGTCGACGTCAACGCCGACCAGCAGAAGCTGAAGGTGCTCGTCGACATCTTCGAGCGCCAGGTGCCGGTGGAGCTCGGGTTCGACCAGGTCAAGAAGCTCGACTGATAGGAAGAGATGGCGAAGAAGGTCCTCACACTGATCAAGCTGCAGATCCCGGGCGGGCAGGCGAACCCTGCGCCGCCGGTCGGCCCCGCGCTGGGCCAGCACGGGGTCAACATCATGGAGTTCTGCAAGTCGTTCAACGCGCAGACCGCGCAGGAGAACGGCCGGATCACGCCGGTCGAGATCACGGTCTTCGAGGACCGCTCCTTCACCTTCATCACCAAGACCCCGCCGGCGGCGGTGCTGATCAAGGAGGCGCTGAACCTCCAGTCGGGCTCGGCCGAGCCGAACCGGCTCAAGGTCGGCAAGCTCACGCAGGCGCAGTTGCGCTCGATCGCCGAGGCGAAGATGGCCGATCTGAACGCGCATGAGGTCGAGCAGGCGATGAAGGTGATCGCCGGCACGGCACGGTCGATGGGTGTGGAGGTGGAGGCATGAGCGGCCGCGGGAAGCGCTACACGGCCGCGCGCGCACAGATCGACCGCGAGAACCTCTACGCGCCGATCGAGGCGATCAAGATCCTCAAGAGCATCGAAGGGGCCAAGTTCGACGAGACCGTCGAGGTGCATTTTCGGCTCGGTCTCAACGTGCGCCACGCCGACGAGCAGTTGCGCGGCACGCTGATGCTTCCCCACGGCACCGGCCGGACGATGCGAGTG